>SLED01000278.1 GCA_007124945.1 Salinibacteraceae bacterium
ATCGACCTGGGGACGACCCACACGGTGGTCTCTACCATCGACCGAGAGGCGGCGTCGCCTACGGTAGAGATTTTCGACATCCCGCAGGTGGTGGAGCCGGGGGCTATCGGCCGCGCCTCGGTACTGCCGTCGTTTCTGTACCTGCCGGGGCCGCACGAGCTGCCGGAGGGGAGCACGGCCTTGCCCTGGGCCGCCGATCGCGCCTACGCGGTGGGCACGTTTGCGCGCGAGCAAGGCATGCGCGTACCGGGCCGCCTCGTGGCCTCGGCCAAGTCCTGGCTGTGCAACCCGCACGTCGACCGTAGCGCCGACATCCTCCCGTGGGATGCCCCCGGCGATGTGGCGAAGGTGTCGCCGGTAGAGGCGTCGACACGTTACCTGCAGCACGTGCGCGAGGCCTGGAACGCCGAGCAGAGCGCCACCCCGGACGACCGGTTGGAGCGGCAGCAGGTCATTCTCACCGTGCCGGCCTCCTTTGATGAGGTCGCGCGGTCGCTGACGGTGAAGGCTGCCGCGCAGGCGGGCCTCGGGCAGGTCATTCTGCTGGAAGAACCCATCGCAGCGTTCTACGCCTGGCTGCACACCACGCCAGCGTGGCGCGACACCGTAGCCGACGGGCAGGTGATCCTTGTCTGCGACGTCGGGGGCGGCACGACGGACTTCTCCGTCATCGGCGTGACGGCAAAGGGCGAGAGCCTGCAGTTCGACCGCCTCGCCGTGGGCGATCATCTGATGCTGGGCGGCGACAACATGGATCACGCGCTGGCGCGGGCGGTGGAGGCGGAGCTGACGGCCGATGGGCAGGGGCTGGACCGGCAGCGCTGGCAGCAACTCGTGCATCAATGCCGCCGCGCCAAAGAGACGCTCCTGCAGCCCGACGCTCCTGAAACCGCCGAGGTGGCTGTGGCGGGGCAGGGGAGCACCCTGATCGGCAGTACCCTCCGCCATACGCTCCACCGCGCGGACGTAGAAGCGCTCGTGATGGATGGCTTCTTCCCTCAGGTTGACGCCAACGCCGAGCCGGACGAAGACCGGCGGTCTGGGCTGGCTGAGCTGGGATTGCCGTACGCGCACGATCCGGCCATCACCCGGCACCTCGCCGCCTTCTGGCGACAGGCCGTGCCCTACATCCGCAAGCAAACCGGGCGCGACACACCGTATCCGGACCACGTCCTATTCAACGGCGGCGTCTTCAACGCGCAGATGCTGCGCGAGCGGACGCAGGCCATCGTGGGTAACTGGTTTGAGGAGACGGCCGGCGATGGATGGCAGCCCTCCGAGTTGTCCACCGACCGGCTGGACCACAACGTAGCCGTGGGAGCGGCCTCGTACGGGCGCGTTCGGCAGGGTGAGGGCACGCGCGTGGGCAGCGGGAGCCCGCGGGCGTTTTACGTGGGCATCGCCGGCGAAGCGACGGACGATGACACCACGAAAGCCGTCTGCCTTGTGCCGCGCGGCGCGCCCGAGGGGTACGAGGTGCAGCTTGAGAACCGCACGTTTGAGGCGCTGGCCAACCAGCCAGTGACGTTTCATCTGCTGAGCTCCAGCACCCGCATGGGTGATCAGCCGGGGCAGGTCGTCACCCTCGGCGCCGATGAGGCGCGGGCGCTACCGCCCATCCGCACCGTGCTGGCCTTCGGCAAGCGCTACGCGCGCACCGTACCCGTGGGCCTCGCCGCACACCTCACGGAAGTCGGCACGCTGGAACTCTGGGCCGAATCCCTCCACACCGACCACCGCTGGCAACTGCAGTTTGATGTGCGGCAGGGCGGGACAACCGCGTCTGACGATGCCACCGACGCCGATGACGTCATCACCACGCGCCATGTGGAGAAGGTGCGCGAGGCCATCCAGCGCACGTTCGAAGACCCCGAGCGCCGGGAGCCGCCGTCTACGGTCTGGAACTGGCTCGAAACGCTCGTCCACCGACCGCCAGAAGAGTGGCCGCTGCCCTTCCTGCGGGCCTGCGCCGACCGCTTGCTCCACACCCGCCGCGACCGCTCCGCGGCCCACGAGAAAATCTGGCTGGATCTTCTGGGCTACTGCCTCCGCCCGGGCTACGGCGACGCGGTCGACGAATGGCGCATGCAGCAGGCGTGGGTACTGCATCTCGAAGGGCTCACCTTTCCCGATGAGAAAAGCAACCGCGTGGCGTGGTGGCATTTCTGGCGCCGCGTGAGTGGCGGGCTGGCGGCCGGCAAGCAGGAGCAGGTCTACTACGAAGCCCGGCCCTTCATCCAGCCCGAGGTGCGCACGCGCAAAGAGCACCGCGTGTACCACCGCCGCATGGAGATGAGCGAGAAAGAGGAGGCCTGGAAGTCGCTGGCTACGTTCGAGCGCATGAAGCCCGACCTGAAGACGGCGCTGGCGAAGCTGCTGCTCGACAAGTTTCGGCACTCCTCGCCGCGTGGCGGTGAGCTATGGGCGCTGAGCCGGCTGGGCACGCGCCACCCGCTACACGGCCCGCTGGACCGCCGCGTGCCGGTAGCCGATGTGGAGGAGTGGCTGGAGGCGCTGCTTGGCATGCAGTTGCCCACCTCGAAGGACGTCGCCTACGCGCTGGCCCACCTCGCCCGGCGCACACCCGAACGGGGCCGGGGCGTTTCGGCCGCGATCCGCACCCGCGTGGGCGACTGGCTCGACGAACACATACGCGACCCGGCGCCCTACCACGCCGTCATGGATACCCCCGAGCCCCTCGCCGACCACCCCGGCGAGCAGTGGTTCGTCGCCGAACCCCTTCCGCAGGATGCCGCCACCACGGTGCATGAGCCTACGGGGATTGTGGTGTAGGGTGCGGGTGAGATTGTAGTCCGTCGGACCACCTTTCCGTTTGCCTTGCTCGTATCAGCCCATCGCTACTTCGTTTTCACCTATTCAAACACGCCACTCGTAGCCACCTCGTCTTTCATGGCGTTGCTGATTACGTGGATCGTAGCTGCTGTTTGTTCAGCAATCTTTGCTTGGATTATGGAACGGCGTGCTTCAGGAGGTGTGATTCGAGGCTCAGCCGCGTAACGGCATGCTACCGGACGGACAAAGTGCCGCTGCATAAGCCACCGTTATCTTATGCGATGCTCCAGCGTCGGCACGCGCGTTAACGGTTCACCATCCGAGGCATAGGCGGGATGGAGAGGCCTCTCGGGCTTGCAGGGCACGTGCGAAGACACGGGTTGTAGCTCAGGGTACGTCGCCGCGTCGTAGCCGATCAGCCGGAAGGCCCAAGGCGTGATTGCAAAAGGGGGCGTGTAGGTAGATTGTCACGAACACATGGAGTGGACGGCATCTGTGCCCTCGGTAGCGGAAGTAAAGCCACCCGCCTTTGCTTTTTCAGTATTCGGGTAGGGTTTGGGGAATACAGGGGGCTACGCTGCTATCGCGAGATGATACGTGGATACTATCCATAGAACACGGGCTGTACAGCACGGAGTTGACGTGCGAACCCTGGAATTCGCCGATCCGTACAGTCTATCACTCTGCTCGAACTTGAGTGAAGCCCCCCTATGTCGCAAGCGACTATGAAGTCAAAGATTGTCCGCGCTGTTGAGGAACTGCCGGAGGACGCCACCATCGAGGATGCTATCGAGCGTCTCGTTTTCCTACATAAGATCGAAGTCGGTTTGAAGCAAGCCGAGGAAGGAAAGACGGTGCCGCTCGACGAGGTGGAAGGGCGCCTGAAGCGTCGTCGTCAATCCAAGGAAAACCAATAGCAAATCCGTGGCCCAGAACGAACTCGATGCCATCATCGAATACTACGAGCGTGTTGGTGCGTCCAACTTCGTAGAGGTTTTTGAGGAGAAGGTAATCGAGAAAATTCGTTCTTTTGAGTAGTTCCCGCGGATGGGACGGACCGTGCTGGAGATCGGTGATGAAGCGATTCGTGAAGTCTTGTATCGCAACAATCGTATCAAATACGTAGTGGATCGGGACGACGAGGAGGTGGACGTGCTAACCATCTTCCATTTGTCGCAGCAATTCGGCAGATTGGGTTCGGGCGACGAGTGAAGTGCCGTATAACATCTCATTGCACCAGACCGTGGGCTGCTGTCACCTTATGCACCATAGCGCTTCATTCGCCTGACTCATACGTTAACCCTGCCCACGGCAGGTGAATTATTCCTTTACGCATATTCTGGTCGATATCATGAAAAAGGACTCCTCTGATCACACGTCGTCACATGCGGTAGCACGCGAGCTTGCATACTTCTTTACGCGCAACGGATACGTACGCGCTCAAAATATGAAGCGCTTGAAGGAAGAGGGGCCGGGTACCTACAAGAAGGGTGCGGAAGTCCGATTGGTCGCCCGTTCTGAGGATGAGCTTGAGCGGATGAGAGATCTGCTTGACCGGGCCGGTTTTAAGGCAGGCCGACCATTCCGGAAGGGGAATCAGTATTGTCAGCCCCTGTATGGCAAGCAGGCGGTTGACCGATTCCTGGAAATGGTGGTGAGCGCATCGGACGGATAACCCGGTGTGCCACATGCCCCTCCATTACCGGACGTCACTTAAGGGGTTACAGCCGCTTGGTATGGCTGGCGTTATCAGCACTTGCAATGCGAATCAAGGGTCGAGGGCGAGCAGAAGCATCGCGGCGGCGAGCCGTCCGAAGGCCTGCACGAGCAGGCCCCGGTGGGAGCGCACCTTCGAGGCCCGCTGAATGCCCGTTTTCTCATCGAGCCAGTTAAACAGGGACTCGATCGGCTGCCTAACCTTACTGACAGCCGTTGAGAACAGCTTATCGACCGCCGAGAGGTGCTTTTGTCCCTTAGTGCGCTTGACCGGCGTGCGAAGCTCAAGGTTTTGCTCGTCGGCGAGGCGCTTCTTCATCGGGACATCGCAGTAGGCTTTGTCGCCGTAGAGCCAGCCGCCGCGGATGTCCGGCAGCACGCGGCGCATTGCCGTCAGGTCGTGCCCTTTTCCCGACGTCAGCCCGGCGCGCCTTGGAGGTGGCATCTGTCCTCTGCGGCGCTCTGCGACAACGTGTAGCATTACGTCGTAGAAGTGCACACCTTTTGACGAGCAGTAGCCTTTGTCGGCGATCCGGGAGGCCACTTTCGCCCGCGAGGCGCGCTTGCCCGAGGCCATCATGATCGGCATCGAGTCGGCAATGCGCACAACATCTTCTCGCGTCTCGGCGCAGGTGCTTGAGAAGGTGGTGCACTACGACATGGATCAAGCCCTCGGAGGCCCAACGGCTGTCACGTAGGTTGATGACGGTACCTTCCGTGTGCAGCTATTCGACAAGCGCATCGTTGAGGGTCGCATGAGTGAGGACTACCGGAACTACCGCGTGCGCATTGAGGAGGAGCGTTGAACAGGGGCCAGTCGATCAGCCCGTAGCGAACCGTTATCCTTCCAACAACGGCAGCCCCGTCCGCTCATCCACGTAGCGGTGCACCACCTCATCAAACTTCGTTACGAAAACCTCCAGCGTGGGGTTGACGACGCCTGAGACCAGGTGGCCGCCGACGCAGCTGCCGTCGCGCTTGCTCAGCATTGCGTGCACGTGGAGGCGTGGCACGCCCTCGAAAAGCGCGATATTACCGGAGAGCGAGACCACTTCCGTGGGTTCGTCCACGTGAATCTCCTCGTACTCGTTGGTCTCCGTGTTGAAAAAAGCCAGGACCGCTTCGGAAAAGGCACCGATGCCGGGAGCAATTCTACCGGCTGTAATGTCTTTTGTCGTCGCGTATTGCTCGAGCTCCCACATCACGTGGTCTCCCGCGGCAAACGCGAGTAATTCGGTCTCAATGGGCGATTCTTGGATGGGATGCGCGTGCATAATATCGAGGTCGATTACCGGATTCGCACTACAGCTACGAGGCGATAGCACCAAGCGATCCGATTATTTGTTTTGACTGTAACAGATGCTACCATTCTGGCGTAGATTCGCACTACGATTCAATTCGTTTATGCCGTACCTTGGGGATGCTCACCACGCCATTCCGCTTGCTATCTATTCTGGAAAACCACTAACTGCTCCATGCCCTTTTCGTTACGATCCCAGTATTTACCGATAACGCTTCCGGCGCTACTTCTATTTTTTCTTTTTGGATGTGCCTCGTCAGCCGGTACCGCGGATGAGGCGTCGCCTGCAGAGGCTGCACAGGCGGAAGCCGCAACATCGGGCGCCTTTGATGAACATATTGCCGCCAGCGATACCCTCAAAGGACTCTTCACCGTCTACCGCGATACCACCAACGGCAAGCTCCGGATGGAAATCCGTGAGGATCAGCTGGGTGAGGAGTTTATCTACTTCACGCTAACACAGGATGGCGCGCCGGTGGCGGGTCATTTTCGCGGGCAATTCCGTGCCAACGAAGTGTTCAAGGTGCGTCGCTACCACAATACGCTTGAGTTCGTCAAGCAGAATACGCGGTTCTATTTCGACCCTGATAATGCGCTCAGCCGTGCTGCGGATGCGAACATCACCCCTGCGATCCTGGCGTCAGAATCGATCGTGGCGGAGGACACCACCAATGGCGGTCGTTTCCTGATAGACGCCGATGCGCTGTTTCTCTCCGAGGCGTTGCATCAGGTGAAGCCCACACCACCGCCTCAGCCGCGCCCCGGGCAATTTCAGCTTGGTAACCTCAATCGCGAGAAAACGCGTTATCACGACGTACGCAGCTTTCCCGAGAATACGGATGTGGTGGTCGAATATGTCTACGACAATCCGCTTCCCCGGGCCGGAGGGGGCACTGCTGTAACCGATGCGCGCTCCGTGGGAATCCTCGTCCAGCATAGCCTGATAAAGATGCCGGACAACAACTTCGTACCGCGGTTTGACGATCAGCGGGTAGGGTACTTCACCCAGCAGATAGACGACCAGACGTCCACGAGCGCCACGCCGTATCGCGACCTGATCAACCGCTGGCATCTGGAAAAGAAGGACCCGGAGGCGGAGATTTCCGATCCGGTGGAGCCGATCGTGTGGTGGATCGAGAACACCACGCCGGAAGAGTTGCGACCCGCTATCAAGGAGGCCACGCTCGCCTGGAATGAGGCGTTTGAGCAGGCGGGCATCAGCAATGCCATAGCGGTGAAGATCCAGCCCGACGATGCCGATTGGCAGCCCGGCGACATCCGCTACAACACGCTGCGGTGGACGTCATCGCCTACCCCTCCGTTTGGAGGCTACGGGCCGAGCTTCGTCAACCCGCGAACCGGGCAGATCCTGGGCGCCGATGTAATGCTGGAGTGGGTTTTCCTCTCGAATCGCGTGCGGCAGGAGCAGCTCTTCGATACCGCTGCACTCCCCGGCTTTGATGGCGAAGATGGGCTCCACGGCGACTGGTTTAACCGTGGTGACCACGACACGCACCGGCATGACCACGACGGCCATGCTGGATGCAACCTCGGCCTGCAGATGCAGCAAAATATGCTGCTCGGCTTGCAGGCGTTGAAGGCGCGTGGTGCTTCGGAGATTGAGATGGATGATTTTGTGGAAGAAGCCCTCTACTACCTGATTCTGCATGAGGTAGGGCATACGCTCGGTCTCAATCATAACATGCAGGCGCACAACCTGCTTTCTCCTGAAGAGCTGAAGGACCCGTCCGCTATCGCGCGGCAGGGCATGATCGGGTCGGTAATGGATTACCCTGCGGTGCATCTGACCGCTAATGCAGAGGATCAGCACGCCTATTACATCACCGAACCGGGGCCGTATGATATCTGGGCCATCCAGTTTGGCTACGATCCCCGCGTGGATGATGAGGAGTATCGCAAGGTGCTTCTGGCGCGCTCGACAGAGCCGGAGCTGGCCTTCGGGAACGATGCAGACGACATGCGCAGCCCCGGCAAAGCTATCGACCCGCGGGTGATGATCAATGCGATGTCGAACGATCCGATTGCATATTCGCAGGAGCGTTTCGCACTCGTGAATGACCTGATGCGTACCCTGCTGGAGAAGTACGACGAGGAGGGCGAATCGTACGCCCCACTTCGGAATGCGTACATGATCCTCAGCGGCGAGCAGGCTACTGCGGCCAATGTGGTTTCTCGCTTTATCGGCGGTGTGTACCGTGATCGCTCCGTGATCGGGCAGCCGGGAGCGGAAACCCCCTTCCGACCGGTCGAGCGCGAGACGCAGGAAGCAGCACTGCAGACGCTCCGGGACCATATCTTCGCGCCAGATGCGTTTGATGCGCCGGAGGATCTCTACAATCACCTGCAAATGCAGCGCCGCGGGTTTGGCTTCTCAGCTACCACGGAAGATCCGAAGATTCACAGCCGTGCCCTGAACGTGCAGCGGGCCATACTGGCGCACATCATGCACCCGGTTGTGCTCACCCGGATGACCGACAGCCGGATGTACGGCAATACTTATCCGCTGGCCGAATACATGGGCGACCTGACCAACGCCATCTTCGAGGATGATGCGCGCGGGGAGGTAAACACGTTCCGCCAGCAGCTGCAGATCGAATACGTGCAGCGCCTCGCGGCTGTGATTGATCATGAGAACGGCACGGCCTTCGACACGATGGC
>SLED01000108.1 GCA_007124945.1 Salinibacteraceae bacterium
GAAGAAAGCGGTGATCCGTCGGACATGGGGCGTGGCGGCTGAGCTCAAGGTGCGGACAGCGGTAACGGCGAAGCCGCCGGGGCAGTTGCCTGAAGGCGCGCCACCGGCAGTCACTATCCTATGAAAAACATGTACAGGAATAGTATGCAAAAGGTACACAGAAACACGAGCCCGGCGATGCTCAGAAGGTGCATCGCTTTGGACGGGCGCGCGAACGCTGGCATGTGCGAACTTGTAACGACACGAAGATTCATGTAGCCAAGGATCGGCGCCGAGAGGAAGGACAGCACAGTGGCTACATCCACGAGCGCGGTCAGACTGCCGCTAAAAAATGTGATGACGATCAGGGCACCGGCTGGCACCAGAAGAATGGCAGCGGCGTAGCCCAGCCGCTGCTCTGCCCATCGGCCCATGCGTCCGCCTGCAATCGCCATAAAGCGCTGGATGACGCGGGGATAGGCATCCGTTACGGCCAGCGTGGTGCTTAGCATGGTGGTGAGTGCGATGACGCCAAGAATGGGCACGCTCCATGCGCCAAGGGTGGCGGTGTACAGGTCGATCAGGCGAGTAGAGAAAGCGACCGCCTCAGCCGGGAAGGTCTCGCCGGTGCCGTACATCACGACGGCACCCAGTATCAGGAAGAGCACAGCGAGGACGAACGAGAGCCAGTAGCCAAGATGAAAGTCCGTGACGGCATCTCGCACAGAAGGCTCGTGACCGCTTTCGGCCCTCCGTTCAAGCGACCAGAGTGAGTGCCAGACGGCAACGTCGAGCGGAATGGGCATCCAGCCCATCAGGGCAAGCGCAAAGGTGAGGCCGCCTACCGTGAGCAGGGCAGGGGCTTCTGTTACCACCGGCGCCTCGCCCGGATCAAAAACGTAGAGCGCCATCACCGCCGCGATGATCGTTGCTACCGCCAAAGCGGCCATGATCACCTTCATTGTCCTGTCGAGCAGGCGATACCGGCCGCTCAAAAGTAAGAGTATGCAGACCAGCAGCACCACACCGCTCCAGATAGTCAGGTTTGGCGTAATGCCGAAGACAAACCCCGCCAGACCCGCGGTAACCGCCGTTACGCTCGCCTGGATAGCGAACATCGTTCCCGCAGTTACAATCGCAAAAACGACCAGTGCCCACCGGCCCAGCCGCTGATAGCCCTCAAGCAGGCTCTCGCCAGTTGCAGCAGCGTAGCGTGGACCATATTCCAGAAACGGATACTTGAACACGCAGGCGGCCAGTATCAGCCAGATCATGATGTAGCCGTACTCCGCTCCAGCGCGGGTTGACTGCACCAGATGCGATACACCAATGGCTGCCCCGGCCATGATAAGGCCGGGACCGATCGTGTTGCGTAGTGCCTCTACAGCTTTTGTCGTGGGCATAGCCAGGGTGACTTCTGTGAACGCCCCCTAAATAAAGGCCCATGCTTCCGCAACGCAAGCCGGAGCCGCCACATTTCGGGCACCAATCTGCACCCGCGTCGTACCGAGGAGCTGTACGCCCACGTAGCTCAGTCGGATAGAGCAACGGTTTCCTAAACCGTAGGTCGCAGGTTCGATTCCTGCCGTGGGTACACCTTGTAGCCCACGCGTAACATCTTTTTCGTCGCTCGTCGTCGCTACTGGTTTTCGCCCTGGGCTTCGTTGTTGCCCCGCTTAAGGAGTCGCACCAGGAAGGCTCGGGCCTGGTCATGGGATAGGCTGAAGTGAACGATATCGTGCTTCGTGATCCGGACGGTACCGTCCTCGATTTCGCAGGAATCGATAAGGTCTCGTTCCAGGCATTTTTGGGACAGGTCCTGTAAAGACACCGATTCAAAATTTCTCATCCAGGGCCAGGGATTGGGTCAGTCGAAAGAATAAGTTGTGACGACGAATAAAAGACAGTCGGAGCGGGTCATATATAACCATCACTATGTGATGATTGGATGAAGCCGTTGTCTCTCACTATGTGACGATTCGTTTTGAATGTCTCATTCGTCGAGGCCGCGATTGATAGCTGGCAAGCATCGTTGAAGCTCTCCCGGCACTGTTGCGTATCTCCTCTCCATGAGGCATCTTGCTAATTCGGGGCGTAAGATTTTACTTCTGCGTAACCTTTTCCCAGATGCACGTGCAACCCGAAGGTATATTTCTGGCCCTGGGATCCAATGTGGGACCCAGGCTCCGGACGTTGCGCGCGGCTTTATCAGCGCTTGAAGAGGCGAACGTGGATGTGGTGGCCCGTTCTGCCGTGTACGAAACGCCGGCTCTCACGCTACGCCCGGGCCAGGAGAGCAGCCCGTTTCTGAACGCAGTTGTTTCCGTTCGTACCACAATGCCACCCCGACAATTGCTTCAGCTGTGTTTGCAGATTGAGGAGCGGGCCGGGCGTACGCGCTCGGTTCAACAACGCTGGGGCCCGAGGACGCTCGATATTGATTTGCTTTCCTATGGTAGCCGAACGAGCAGTGGCGACGGGCTTGCACTCCCGCATCCACGCTTGCACGAACGGCGATTTGTGTTGCAACCCTGGGCGGACATCGCAGAAGATTTCTTGGTGCCTCATCCATATGAAGCGACGGTGCAGCAATTGCTACTGGCGTGTCCGGACACAAGCAGCCTCAACCGCGTAGCGTCTCTCTGATTATCCTAATCTTACCGTTCATTCCCGCCGCATGTCTGATTCCGGTGCCTCGCAGTCGACCGAGTTTGAACTTCCCGATCCTCCACCGCTTGCCGACGAACTACAGTATGTAATCATCGAAGGGGTGATCGGTGCTGGTAAAACAACCCTGGCGAAGGAACTCTCCGATTGGCTCAACGGCCGCCTGCTGCTGGAGCAGTTTGAGGAAAATCCGTTTCTGGAACGTTTCTACGATGATCGACAGCGGTGGGGCTTTCAGACGCAGCTCGCGTTTTTGGCAAGCCGATTCCGCCAGCAGAAGCGATTGCAACATCCAGACTTGTTTCAGCGCACGATCGTATCGGATTACGCTTTCGACAAGGATCGCGTGTTTGCGCACATCAACCTTTCGGGGGATGAGCTACAGCTCTACGAGTCGTTGTATAAGCTGATGGAGCCCAACACGCGCCGCCCTGATCTGGTCGTCTATCTGCAGTCCACGCCCGATCGGCTGATGAAGAATATTCGCAAACGGGGTCGCTCGTATGAGAAGAAGATTGAGCGCGAATACATAGAAGAGCTGAATGACGCGTACAACTATTATTTTCATCGCTACAACAAAAGTCCCCTGCTGGTGGTGAAAGCAGCCAACATCGATTTTGTGGAGAGCCGGGAGGAGCTGTCGCTCGTGCTACGTAAGATTGTCTCCGTGTCGTACAAGGGAACGACGTATTGGACACCTGTACCAGCTGAGGAGTCGGAGCGGAGCGATGGCGGTTGACATACTGTTGTTGTTGCTGCTGGCGATTCTGGTTTTCCGGTATGGTTTGCGAATTAAGCAGGCGATGGACGAGGATCCCAATTCGCCGGGTCACGGGCGAAGAAAAGGGCAGGAGCCTGATCCACGGATTCAGTGGCGGGGAGAGCGGAAGCCGCGTAGTCGCCATGTGGATGCGCCACCGGTGTGGCCCCGCCCGGATGCAGTGGAAGAAGTGCAGTACCGCGAGCGAACTCGTACGTAGCCTCTTCGCGGATCTATGAGTTACCGCCGATTGTGAGGCTCACCGTCGTGCGCTCGGCAACCTCCTCGCCATCCTGCATCGCCGGGCGATAGAGGAGGCGTCGCGCAGCATCGAGGGCGGCCTCTTCGAGTCCGTACCCGAGCTCTGCTACCCGCTCCTCTGAGCCGTCCGCGCGGATGAGATAGCGCGCAGAAATGGTGGCCTCCTCCACTTCGCCCCTGTTGTTGACAACGACTTCAAGCTCTACGCGAGCGCTGATATCCTGCCGCCGTGCCTCCTGTGGTACCGCGGGTTCGGACAGGCGCAGCAGCCGCGCGCCCCGGCTCGCTCCCGGACTCCCCTCTACCGGGTCATCTGTGCCCTCTGCGGCAACCTCGTCCTCGCCGGGTTCATCCACCGGGTCGAATATGTCGGTAAAGTCGAGGTCGTCATCTTCAAGCACGATATCGTCCGGTACCTCGATAGGCATGGGCATGGGAGGGGGAGGAGCCTGCTGTTCTTGCCGCGTCTGCTGGATCTCCTCGAACTGAATGAGCTCCTGATCGCCTCCGTCAACGTACATCTCCGGGCCGGCCCCGGGCTCTGTAACAGGCCAGAGGTTTACCAGCGCAATAGCTCCCGCGAGGGTGGCTATCAGCGACCAGGCCAGTCGCTTCTGATAGCGCAAGCGCTCGGATGTATTGGATCGTTTGGACAAAGGCAAAACCGTACGACGTAAAATCCACAACTTTTATATAAACAGCAGCACGCCGCCTTTTGTGCCACGATGAGCGCGCTTTAGGCGGGAGGTACGCTGCCGACGTAGTGAAAAACAACTATTTCTGCGCGACTACTTGAGAAACCAAGAGACGAGTCTTACATTACGGCTCCAGATGACAACGCCACTACCTTAGCGCGTCGAATGGCCTACCAGGGCGCACCTGTCTTCTGGAAACCAACACGGTTAGATGCCTCGCCCGGCATCGAAGCCGCCTGTCGTCTCTTTTGTTTGCTGCCTTCCCCGTCGGGAAGGCTTTTTTTTGGCCGTACCGCACGGTCGCGGCTTTTTTCGCATGCTTTCAGCTAACGTTCTTGTACTTCATGTCCGTACTATTTTCTGATCATTCTCCCTGCAAGCTCGCTCTTGCAGATGGTACCGTTGTCACGGGCACCGCTATCGGCCATCGGGGCCAGACAGGCGGTGAGCTGTGCTTCAACACAAGCATGACTGGCTACCAGGAAATCATGACTGACCCGTCGTACTACGGGCAGCTCATGATGATGACCTACCCGCACATTGGCAACTATGGCGCCATGGATATCGACATGGAAGCGCCGCGTCCCATGGTGGCTGGTTTTATCGTGCGCTCCTTTACGCGGCGTTATTCCAATCAGCTTGCCGACGAGTCGCTGGAGTCATTCATGAAGAGGCACAAGTTGGTGGGTATCAGCGGAGTCGATACGCGGCGCCTTGTCCTGCACATCCGGGAAAGTGGCGTCATGAATGCGGTGATCTCCTCTACTGAGCTCGATGAGGAGGTGCTGGTGGAGAAAGCGCGCGCCTGGCCCTCCATGGAAGGGCTGGAGCTGGCGTCCAGGGTTGGCACGGAGGAGGTGTATGATTACGCCTCCAAGCCCGGAGGTACCCGCATCGCCGTTTTCGATTTCGGGGTGAAGCAAAATATCCTTCGCTCATTCGCGGCCCGCGGTTGCTCGGTGCGGGTCTATCCAGGCGAGGCAGACTTCTCGGAAGTAGAAGCCTGGCAGCCTCAGGGGATCTTCTTCTCGAACGGTCCGGGCGATCCGCGCGCGATGCCGGATGCGATCGAGACGGTGCAGACGGCCATCGCCTCTGGAATCCCGATCTTTGGCATCTGCCTCGGCCATCAATTAATGGCGCTGGCTGAAGGGCTGGAGGTTTACAAGATGCGCGTCGGGCACCGCGGGGCAAATCATCCGGTGCAGGATCTGCGCTCGGGTAAGGTGGAGGTAACCACGCAGAATCACGGATTCGCCGTCGCTGCCGAATCGCTTGATGCTGACGTAGCCACGCTATCCCACAAAAACCTGAATGATGGCTCAGTAGAAGGGCTTCGCTTCAAATGTTTTGAAGGCATGAGCCAGCAGTACCACCCGGAGGCTTCGCCCGGTCCGCACGATAGCCGCTACCTGTTCGATGAGTTTCTTGAGATGGTAGGTACGCGGCATGCATCGGCCATAACGACACCTGCCTCGTAGGCACCCCGCTCCTCACCTGAATTACAAACGTCGCTCCCCGTATCTCCCATGCCAAAGCGCACCGACATCGAAACCATTTTGCTTATCGGGTCTGGCCCCATCATTATCGGGCAGGCCTGCGAGTTTGATTATTCCGGCACCCAGGCCTGCCGCGCACTGCGTGAAGAAGGCTACCGCGTGGTGCTGATCAACTCTAATCCCGCCACCATCATGACGGACCCGATGACGGCGGATAAGGTGTATCTGAAAGAGCTCACGCCCGAATCGATCAAGGAGGTTGTAGAGAAGGAAAAGCCGGATGCGGTATTGCCCACCATGGGCGGCCAGACGGCCCTTAATCTCGCTGATCAGCTGCAGCAGGAAAATTACTGGGAGGAGCAGGGCATTCCCGTGATCGGCGTGGATATTGACGCCATCCGCATCACCGAGGATCGCCAGCGCTTCCGCGATCTGATGGAAGAGATCGGCGTGGATCAGGCGCGCAGCCGCGTTGCCAAGAGCCTGCTGGAGGCGAAGGAAATTACACAGGAGCTGGGCGGTCTGCCGGTGGTTATCCGGCCCTCCTTTACCCTCGGTGGTGCAGGCGGAGGCATTGTCTGGAATGCTGACGAGTTTGATGCAAAAGTAACGCGGGGGCTGGAGCTCTCACCCGTTCATCAGGTGCTCATCGAAGAGAGCGTCTTCGGGTGGAAGGAGTACGAGCTGGAGCTTCTGCGGGACAAGAATGACAACGTCATAATCATCTGCTCCATCGAGAATGTAGACCCGATGGGCGTCCACACCGGCGATTCACTCACCGTAGCGCCGTCGCAGACGCTGACCGACAAGCAGTATCAAAAGATGCGTGACCAGGCCATCAAAATGATGCGCTCCATCGGCACGTTTGCCGGAGGCTGTAACGTGCAGTTCGGTGTTGACCCGGCCACCGGGCGGATGATCGCTATTGAGATCAACCCGCGTGTGTCGCGCTCCTCCGCGCTCGCCTCCAAAGCCACGGGCTATCCCATCGCCAAAGTCGCCTCGCGCCTCGCGGTAGGCTATACGCTCGACGAGCTCCCCAATGAGGTGACCGGCACCACCAGCGCCTGTTTTGAGCCGGCCATCGATTACGTGGTAACGAAGATTCCGCGCTTTAACTTCGAGAAGTTCGAGGGTGTGGATGAGGAGCTCTCCACGCAGATGAAGGCAGTAGGCGAGGTGATGAGTATCGGCCGAACCTTCCCCGAGAGTCTGCAAAAGGCATGGCAGAGTCTGGAGCTGGGGTATGCGGGCCTCGGAGCCGACAGGCCGAACGCCGATCGGCACACGGTACGCGAGCGGTTGCAGAAACCGCACTGGGATCGCACGCTGCAGATCCGCAACGCATTTATCCACGGCGCCTCCGTAGATGAGGTGTACGACGTAACACGGGTCGATCCATGGTTCCTGAATCAGATACAGGACATCGTACGGGTGGAGGAAGCCATCGCGGAGCTACACCTGCATCAGCTGTCTGAAGCACTCCTGCGTGAGATAAAGCGGTTCGGCTTCTCGGATGTTCAGATCGCCCATCTCCTGCGGAATGATGTAACCGAGGCTGAAGTCCGGGAGCATCGGTTAAAGGAGAACGTGAAGCCATCCTTCCAGCTTGTGGACACCTGCGCTGGAGAATTCCCGGCGGAGACGCCCTTTTTCTACTCCACGTACGAGACGCACACCGAGAGCAAGGTTACCGATAAGGAAAAAGTGATTGTGCTCGGTAGTGGACCCAACCGGATCGGCCAGGGCGTCGAGTTCGATTATTGCTGCGTGCATGCCGTGCAGGCTGCCCACGAACGGGGCTACGAAGCCATCATGATTAACTGCAATCCCGAGACGGTATCCACGGACGCCGACATGGCGGATAAGCTGTATTTCGAGCCGCTCTTCTGGGAGCGCGTGCAGGACATTATCGATCACGAAAACGATGGCCGCGATCTCATCAAAGGGGTTATCGTGCAGATGGGCGGCCAGACGGCGCTGAAGCTTGCAGCTGGACTGGAGGAGAAGGGCATCCAGATCCTTGGCACGGCGAACGAGATGACTGACCTCGCCGAGGACCGCGGTAAGTTCTCGCGCCTTCTGAAAGAGCTGGAGATACCGTTCGCGCCGTACGGAATGGCGGACAGTGCTGTAGAGGCGGTAGAAGTGGCAGAGCGGATCGGGTATCCCATTCTGATTCGCCCGAGCTACGTGCTGGGGGGGCAGGGCATGCGCATCGCCATCAATAAAGAGGAGGTACACAAATATGTGACGACTATTCTGGAGCTGCTGCCCGGCAACGAGATTTTGCTGGACCGCTTTATCGACGAGGGAATCGAAGTTGATGTAGACGCCATTGCCGATGGCGACGAAGTCTGGATCGCCGGGGTGATGCAGCATATCGAGCCCGCGGGTGTCCACTCAGGAGACTCAACTGCCGTCCTGCCACCGTACAGTTTATCTGACACGGTTATCCAGACGATGCGCACCTACGCTGCGGAAATCGCCCGCCGCATGGATATCCGCGGATTGCTGAATGTGCAATTCGTGGTGAAGGATGAGACGGTATATGTGATTGAGGCGAATCCGCGGGCGTCACGTACGGTGCCGTTTGTGGCCAAGGCCA
>SLED01000225.1 GCA_007124945.1 Salinibacteraceae bacterium
AATTGTAGATGTCCCAGAAGGTGGGCTGTGTATCGCTGTTGGCATACCCTGCACGGCGGATTGCACCGCGGACGCGTCCGGTGCCCGCATTGTAGGCTGCGAGTACCAGATGCCAGTCGCCGAACGTTTCGTACAGGTCTCGCAGATGGCGAGCCGCAGCGTAGGTTGATTTCTCAGGATCCATCCGCTCATCCACCCATGGATTCACATCCAGGTCGTAAAGCCTACCCGTAGGAGCCATAAATTGCCACATGCCTACAGCCCCAGCCCAGCTCCGAGCGCGGGGATTCAATGCGCTCTCCACAAGCGCAAGATATTTGAGCTCATCCGGCACACCTTCTTCTGCCAGAATCTGCTCAATCATCGGGAAGTACGTATCGGCACGCTCAAGCCAGGTCTGAACGAGGGTATCCCGGCGGTTCAGTAGAAAGTCGATCGAGCTTCGCGTGAGCCGGTTCTGCGTCATCGGCACGTCCGCCTCGCGCATGAGGTCGCTCGGCATCTCAACATTATTGAGCAGGGGATCCTCTACACTCTCCAGCTCGGCAAACATATCCTCCCGTAGAGCAAAAATATCACCGTGCGGGTTGACAAGGTCGGGGTCTGGCGTTCCATAGAAAGCCTCGTACTCATGCACCAGCGTCCGATAGAGTTCTCTAAACCGCGCATGTGCAATGGCCTCCGGGCGGTCTGCAAGAGCGCGCAGCTCATCGATCGCCTCCTGAAGGAGCTCATCCACGGCCTCCTCCTCGCCACGTAACTGCGCTACGAGAATCTCGGACTGCTGACGGTAGAGCTCGGCCATCCGCTGTACGAGCTGCTCCTCCGAGAGCGAGTCGCGCGAGGAGCTCTGTATCATTGCCAGCCGCTCCTGATCCATCGAACTGAGCGGGATCGGAGTTGGGGGCAGATGCTCGGCCCGCTCAACAGGCTGTACGTTAGAGATCTGGCTTTGCGCTGGCAGTACACCTACCAGCGATGCTATAACGAGGAGAGGCAGAAAACGCTGCACAGTACGGGAGGCTATAATTTGGACGAAAAGACTGACACGCAGGTACTTAAAGCATCGCTTAAGGATAGCGACATCTCACCTATAGTGCAATACATGCAGAAATCAGTCCGGATGAATATGCGGGCTGAAACGAGGAAAAATCCGATACCAGGCCGGGTCTGACGGTTACAGATTGAACGCCGACCGGTAAGTTCGCTACAGTGGGATATTCCCGTGCTTCTTCCGCGGCCGATTGACGACTTTGTTTTTGAGCATATCGAGCCCCCGGAGCAGCTTCTCTCGGGTTTGTTTTGGCTCGATCACATCGTCTACATAGCCCCGCTCCGCAGCGATGTAAGGATTGGCAAACTTGTCCCGGTAGTACTCTATGAACTCTTCTTTCTTGGCCTCCGGGTCGTCTGCTTCAGCGAGCTGATGGCGGTAGATGATTTCCACCGCACCTTTCGGCCCCATTACTGCGATCTCGGCCATGGGCCACGCAAAGTTCAGGTCGCCACCGATGTGCTTCGAGTTCATCACGTCGTAGGCGCCACCGTAGGCCTTCCGCGTGATAACAGTCATTTTGGGTACGGTTGCCTCGGCAAATGCATATAGCAGTTTTGCTCCATGCTTGATGATGCCGCGCCATTCCTGCTCGGTGCCGGGTAGGAAGCCGGGGACATCCTCGAAAACCACGAGTGGGATGTTAAATGCGTCGCAGAAGCGAACGAACCGTGCGCCTTTCAGAGAGGAGTCGATATCAAGCACGCCCGCGAGCACGGCAGGCTGGTTGGCCACCACGCCGATAGGTTTGCCGCCGAGATGGGCAAAGCCTACAAGAATGTTCTCCGCATAGTCTGCATGGATTTCGTAGAAGGAATCCTTGTCAACCACGCGATTTACCACCTCGCGCATGTCATACGGCTTGTTAGGATTGTCCGGTACCAGCGTGTCGATGGAGTCGTCGGGGTCGGGGTCGCTGTCGGGTTCGGGGAAGACGGGCGGGCCATCCTCGCAGTTTTGCGGGATGTACTTGAAGAGCTCTCGAATGCGCAGCAGGCAGTCCACGTCGTTCTGACACGTGACGTGCGACACGCCGCTCTTGGATGCGTGGGTGAGTGCGCCTCCAAGGTCTTCGCTCGTAACCTCCTCCTGTGTTACTGTCTTCACCACGTGCGGCCCGGTCACGAACATATAGCTCGAGTTCTGGACCATGAACACGAAGTCGGTTATGGCGGGGCTGTAGACTGCGCCGCCTGCACAGGGCCCCATCACAGCAGAGATCTGCGGTACAACGCCGGAAGCCTTTGTGTTGAGGTGAAAGATATCGGCGTAGCCACCAAGAGATACGACACCTTCCTGGATGCGGGCACCGCCGGAATCGTTAAGGCCTATGATGGGCGCGCCATTTTCCATGGCCAGCTCCATTACCTTCACAATTTTCTCGGCGTGAGCCTGTCCAAGCGAACCGCCAAACACGGTGAAGTCCTGGCTGAAAACATACACCAGGCGGCCTTCGATGGTACCGTAGCCGGTGACGACGCCGTCGCCGTACGGCCGTTTATTGTCGAGCCCGAAATCCGTGGCCTGATGGCGCACGAACATTCCGATCTCTTCGAAGGAGTCATCATCCAGCAGGATGTCGAGGCGCTCGCGGGCTGTCAGCTTGTTTTTTTCGTGCTGACGATCGATGCGCTTTTGCCCCCCACCAAGGCGGGCTTCTTCGCGGAGTTGACGCAGTTCAGCAATGGGATCCGGAGTTTCAGACATAGGGCACAGCTTGGTTCACTAAACAAGAGGCGCCGCTAAGATGCCGAATTTGTAGCCGGAAGTCCACCCCTTTGTCAAGACTTCGGGGGCGTTTCCTGCCCTCTACGCTTCGCGACGGAAGCGCTCCTCTACCAGATCGGTGAAGAGCACGGCCGGGTCGCTGTAGATATTGATGCTGTTGGCACGGAAAACGTCCTTCGCGATGATCTGGGAGGCCTCTCCCCAGGAGTCGGCTTGATCAAGGGATTGCAATACGCGGTGATAGCCCTCCTTCGAGCCGCGGAACAGCTCGCCGATGAAGAAAGCCCGGTGCTTGGCTGCGTTGGGCCCGAGGATGCGCTCCTCAAGCTCTGTCACAGACGCGGTTGGCCTGGAGGGTTCTGAAGAATGACTTGGCGTTGCTCCGCCGGGTTGCGAGGGCCCACTGTCGCCAGAAGAGGAGAGGGGCGAAAACTGTTGCCAGCGGGGCCGGTTGCCGGATTTCTTCTCCTCTTTAGGTGGGTTTTGTGTAGACGGATTCGATGGGGCAGCCGGTTGTCCCCGGAATTTCATCCACAGAGGTACCGGACCGTCGGGTTCGGAGGTTTCCGTTGTGGCTGGCTCCGAGGGACGCGTCGGAGGTGCTGCAAACTCCTCGTCGTCCAGATGCGGTCCGAGATCGAACGTGTCCTCGTCCGGTAGCGGGTCCACTGGTTGCGGTTTCTGTAGAGCATCGCGAAGCTGATCCTTCGTAAAGTCTTGGCGCTCGCGGCTACGCAGGCGTTCAGCAAGGTGCTCCATCGTTTTGTACTCCAGCGCCGTGCACAGTAGTTCCGCCGGCACGCTCGGCTCGTCCGCATCGACGAGGCTATAAAGGTCGAAGAGCGGATCGAAATAGGCGGCCCATCCAGTATCGTCGAGTGCTTCTGTTTCCTGCCGGTCGGCGGGCCGCAGGACGGCGGCCAGGCGCTCACGGTCGAATACGGGATTTTCATCGCTGATGGCCGTATTGCCGAGTGCATCGTGCAGATAGGGATACGGGGCGAAGTAGGCCATCCGGGAGCGGACCGTTGCTGCCGGCAGACGATTACGCTTGCCTTGAAAAACGAAATTCAAGAGCGTTGGCACCGGGCGAATCATGTAGGCCAGAAGCTGCCGGAGCACCTGTTGCGTCGTGGAGCTCCACTTCTCAGCCGGTACCTTACCGTGCCGGGCCAGCGCAGTTGCATACTGCTTCCGCGACGACTGAACGTCCGGGTGGTGTCCGTCAAACCAGTCGGGTGCCACGCGACGCGTTTCTATATCGGCGCGATGCTGGAGCGTTTTCGTCAGGAAGTGGACGATGGCGCCCGGCATGCCAGAGGACGATAGTTCGGATAGTTCATAGGACGCATCCGGAGGAAACGCATCAAGAAGGTGCGTGTGGAGCGCCTTGGTTGCAGCCCGCAACATAAGCGATAGAGGGAGCATCAGCAGAGGTGGTACGCTGACGGACCGCCCGCCAGCGCTGCAGCAGCAATGAATAATCGCGATTAGTTGTTCCGATATCCGGCGTACTATTCTCCCGCAGTTACGCCAGATGGTGTTTGAAGGGTGCGTTTCTTCACCTATCGTAGGGGGGATGTCAGGTGCACCCCAGGGGCTGAATCGCGGTAGCTTTATCCGCCCGGCGTAGCGCCCCCTGCGATCAGGTACAGACCGAGTGCCACCAGTACAAGCGCCAGAAAAACCTTCAGCCGGTTCGGGTCGATGCGCTGCGCCAACCACCATCCGGCCACCGTTCCAACGAGGAGTGGTACACCAACCAGCACCGCCAATCCCCAGTCAATCGCGCCGTGTATCGCATATCCGGCGGTGGCCATTCCAGAAATAAAAATCGATTGCACCTGTGCAAGAGCTACAGCGATGAGCATCGGTACGCCCAGCACAACCAGCAGGGGCACAGCCAGTACAGGCCCTCCAACGCCGAGGAGTCCGCCGGGCAACCCCACAGCGATGCCTACCAGGCCCAGTAGTCCCCAACCTCGCCAGGTGTCGAGCTGCAGGCGCCGATCGGGCGCCAGCACATAATGTTGCCGGTAGATGATGAGGAGGCCCGTACCGAGTACGAACAAACCGAGCAACACGGCAAACGTAGCGGTTTCCACCATCAGCGCGTTGATCTGAGCACCGCTGAACGCACCCACAACCGATGATAGGCTGAGGATGAGGGCGGCCTGCCCGGCTATCTTTCCGCTGAGCTGGCCGGAGCGCAGATACCCCATGCTTCCCACCAGCCCGGTAGCAATAAACGTGGCGCTGGCCGTTCCGGCAACCGTGCTGGGATCCAGCGGGAGCAGCGCAAAAAGCGCGATCGTGACAAATATTCCCCCGGGCCCGATCGTGGTAATACATGCGCCTCCCACCAGTGCAATGGCGATCAGCAGCACCGCAAGGCCAAGTCCGATTTCAAGTCCCATGTCGGTCACCGGCGGATGAATGAAGGCAGCCGGTGCTTACGATAGCATGCCACCAAAGATGGCCTCCAGCACACCGCGGCCAGAATTAATGGCTATATAGGCAGAGAAAAGCACAAGGGTAATGTTGGCCAGGTTAAGACGCCAGTCATTCGTGCGTGGCCCCATCACCTTGCGATCGTTGACTGCCCAGAACAGCAGGGCTGCCGTAATCGGGAGTCCAAAGACGCCGTTGTAGGCGGGGAACAGCGTTACCATCTCCACCACGCTAAGTCCTGTCACGTATGCGACCAATGGCGAGAACATGCCGATACCGATGCTACCGGCAAAAATCAGTTTGAACGCGTCGCTGCTACCATCCTGATGGTCGATGTCCAGCGCTTCGAGAATCATGAAGGGGACCGTCCACATGATGGGTATGATGCTGTTGAATGCCGCCGCAATTACGCCCAGCAGGAAGACGATCATGGCCCACTGGCCGAGGACAAGCTCCAGCGCTTCGCCCGGTGCTACAAAGGATGCCAGCTCCGTGTAGCCGGCCGGGCGAAGCACGGCGGCTGCTACGATAATTATGGCCAGCGTTATCAGCCCGCCAACGCTATATCCCATCGCAAGGTCTGTCCGCATCATGCGCACGTGTTTTTGCTCATTCCAGCCCTTGCGTCGCACAAGAATTGACTCCAGAAAGAAGTTGGGCCAGAGGGCAGTGGTGCCAAGAATGGCCGCGCCAAGCACCATCGCGCCCACATCGGGGATCTGTGGAATGAAACCAGCGGCTATATCGGGTACCGATGGGCCGCTGGCGCCTGCCACAATTAGGTAGAGGATCAGCAGCAAAAACATCATTGCCGTCATCACCTTTTCGACGTGGCTGTAGTTCAGGATCCCCACGAGGATCGCACATATGCCCGTCACTACTGCCAGGGGTTGCCATATAAGCGCGCCGCCCGTAAGTATCTCAACACTTTTGCCGACAGCTGCCGTCAGCGCGAGCGTCCACGCGATACACCCGATCGAGAGAAAGAGTGCCAGGATAAGCGCGCCTTGCTTACCCAGTTTCCGCCGGATGAACGACATGAGCGTGTCGCCAAAAATGCCCAGCCGGGCGCTCATGTCCTGAGCCATAAATCCGAGCAGTACAGCTCCAATAACCGCCCATATTAACACATATCCATACTCAACACCGGCCTGGCTGGCGATAAAAATGGATCCCGAGCCAAAGTAGCTCGCGACCATGATGAACGACAGACCATATTTGTCAAAGAAGTTTGCTATCCAAGTTTTCACTGTAAATGCGACTGAATTGTGGGGAAGATCGCTGGGAGATGAAGGATGTTCGTTGCGATCTGCATGCTACAGCGGACCTGCGTACGTCATTGCGCGGCGGTTGAGTGAGAAGGAATCGATATAGACCGCCTTCCTTACGGGTTGGCACACCATTTGTGGACGCCCCAGTGTAAATTATGGGCGAAGTATCGGGTAGAAATAGTTGCTACTACTTGCCCCGTCAAATTCCCCATGAATAGTGAATAGCTATCCCGAACTGCTCACAGGGTACGTGCCATGGGGGTCTGCAGGATTCTGCCCGATTGCCTGCAGTAGATTTCACGGCGCCATCCACACGGGGATTGTGATGGATCACCGCGAGCGGTCCACGAGGTTATGCACGAATCGGTGAATGCTGTTGCCGCCCTCGGCGCCTGATGAGACTGCTTACAGCTATGCGTCTTCCTGGCCCGGAGGAAGTGAGTCCGCGTCGTCTTTCGATTTTGGGAATGAGCGTGCAACCATCAGGGCGATCTCGTCCGCCTTGCGTCGGTTGTGGTCAAATGTCAGGCTCTTGTGCTGAAAGATGTCCACGATCGTCCCGATATAGCAGAACCCGAGTGTTAGCAGAAAGGCAATGCCCATGCCCACTTGTCCGAGGAAGAATCGCTGGAGGCCGGCCAATCCCGCCAGTCCGATCAGCGTGAATACCAGCGACATGGTAGGATCGCGACGTCGCTCCCGATAGATGGTGGCGAACTTTTCGGCCTGCTCATCGCTCATTTCGCGCATCAGCCGAGCCACGTAGAGTTGTTCGCTTCCTTCAAGTTCAGGTAGCAGTTCAAGGATTCGGGCCATTGCTATGCGTGTTGATGCGGTGAGGGAGAGCAGTGCAGAGAGCGCTGGTACGCCTCATGAGCCAGACGTCCGATGCGGGCTACCAGTACGGCTACGACCGGAAGCGCCAGGGGATGCATCATCCAGGAAGCGAGCCATTCGCCGCGGAAGAGATGCGCGATCGCGCGCCCCAACCCACATCCAGGACAGAACGACGCGCCAAGCGCGTTTAACGGACAGAGCTCGATAAGAGGAGGCGTGGTTGGATCCGTAAGTGCGAGCGCGAGCAGGGCTGCCAGCCAGATGTACGCCTCAACCGACAACGTCTTCGCAGTTGTAGCCATCCGCCGAAGCATCACGCAGAGCCTTTTGGTTCGTTGGGAGCATAGCCGGCCTCTTCTAATTTCTCTCGCATGCGATCATGCTGCTGGAGCAGCGTGTCGCAGTGCTGCCGTACGGTTTCGTACTTTTTCTGAAGTGCCTTGTACTCGGCCTCCATGTGCCGGTATTCTCGCAGTTGCTCTTTTGCAGCCGCTAATTCAGCCTGGAGCACATCCTCGCTCGACACACCGCTTCGGATCTGGCTATACCGGCGATAAAGCAAGAAGAGCAATACGAGGGCAAGCAGGAGCATACCAAGCAAGACCGGCACCAACCAGGATTCGGCCGGAGCATCTGTGTCTGCCGGTGCAGGCTCCGCTAGATCTGTCGCAACCTGCTCTTCTCCTGCCTCAACCTCATCCTCATCTGGAGAATCTACAGCGTCCTCAGGCAGCGGGGCTTCCTCAATCTCGCCCTCTGCCGCATCTGCGATAGCTTCAGGTTCGTCCTCCTCTTCCGGACGGAAGAAGCGGTCGCGCAGGTCGTTTGCTATCTCTTCGTCCGTGACCGGCGCCATGGACATCGTCCCCGTCTGCACCACGTCGAATTTCAGCTGCTGCTCCTGCGCGCTGTAGCTCCAGTAGATTTCGTCGTCAGGCGTACGTGCGTAGAGGAAGTAGAGCGTGCGCGCCGGTTGTGTTTGCGCGTACGTGTTGGCGGTGCGGCTTTGCGCGTTTAGCGTGTCACGGAAAGAGATCGAGGCGGGATTGCGCGGGTGATCCTCAGCGTCCATGAAACGCGGTTGCA
>SLED01000051.1 GCA_007124945.1 Salinibacteraceae bacterium
ATTAATTATTGGCCTCTCAGGCTGCCTCCGGGGCCTTCAGACAGGAAACGACGCAGGGGCTGTTGGGCGCGCCACAACATCAGCCGTCGTCACAGCCATCACACTCATTATTCTGGCCAACGCCATCATCGACTGGCTCGCAGTCATCCTTGGAGTATAACCCTGTCATGGAAACCACACCACCCATCGAAGTCAAGAATTTGACGATGGCCTACGGGTCCCTCGTTCTGATGCGCGATCTGACGTTTCAGGTGCGGCGGGGGGAGATCTTTGTGATCATGGGAGGTAGCGGTAGCGGGAAGAGCACCCTGCTCAAACACCTGATTGGACTCAAGAAGCCCGCAGCGGGCACGATTCTGTTTGAAGGCGAGGACTTTGGAGAGGCCGATGCGTCGACCCGGAAGCGGATACTCCGGCGCATGGGCGTAATGTATCAGAATGGCGCATTGTGGAGCGGGTTGACGTTGGCGGAAAACATAGCGCTTCCTCTTGAGGAATACACGAGCCTCCCCCCCGAGGCTATCGCGGAGATCGTCTCGCTCAAGCTCGCGCTGGTTGGCCTGCGTGGCTTCGAGTCGTTCTATCCCAGCGCGATCAGTGGCGGGATGCGCAAGCGTGCCGCCCTGGCCCGTGCATCGGCGCTCGATCCTGAGGTGCTTTTCTTTGACGAACCCTCTTCCGGCCTGGACCCGATCACGGCCAGCCGCCTCGACGACCTGATTCTGCTGCTCCGCGAAAGCTTCGGCACGACGATCGTGGTGGTCAGCCACGATCTCGCGAGCATCTTCAAGATCGCCGACCGGGCGCTCTTTCTGGACATCAAGCAGAAGACGATGACAGCGCTCGGCGACCCGGTTGAGTTGCGGGAAAACCCGCCCAGCGAAGAAGTACATCGGTTTCTAACACGCACCAGCGAAATTGACGCCTCACTGGTGTCAACTCCTCACCTATCGACAGCACCGTAACCATGGATATACGCGCACACCCGACAGCGATCGGGATATTTTTAATCGGAGCCCTGGCGCTAAGTGTGCTTGGGGTTGCGGTGCTCACGTCCAGCGGGTGGTTCACCCAACGCTCCACCTTTATAAGCTCTTTCGGGGAGACGGTGAACGGGCTGGAGATAGGCGCGCCGGTGAAATTCCAGGGCGTGCGCGTGGGCAGCGTAACGAATCTCCTGATCCGAATTGAGCTGACCGACAAGACGTTTGAGGTCCCGGTTGAGTACGATATCGACCTTTCTCTCCTCACGTCGCAGGACGGTTCGTTTGTCGATCTCAGCGACGAGTCCGTACTTCAGCAGCAGATCGACGATGGCCTCCGAGCCCAGCTGCAGATGGAGAGCATCGTCACCGGCCAGCTCTACGTCGAACTCACCTACCGCCCTGGTGCGGTACGTCCAGAGATCGCACACGGAGCGGGAGACCACCTGAATATCCCATCGACACCGTCGCTGATGGCTGCCTTCGGTACACAGGCGGGTAGCCTCGTCGACGATGCGCTGGGAATCATGTTTCGGGTGAACGAGATGCTGGAAGAGATTGACATGCAGAGCCTCAACGCGTCGCTCGTGGCGTCGGCTCAGTCTATCGAGCGTCTGGCTGACGCGCCGGAGATTCGGGCGGCGTTTGCGGAGGTCCCGGAGATGACGGCCCAGTTCAATCGGACGATGGCTGAGATGGAGGTGCTGACCGCGCGTCTTGGCGGCGCCATCGAGCCGCTGCAAGGGCAACTGGATAGCACGAATGCGGAGGTTCTCCTCACGCTGCAGTCGATGAGGCGAGCCACGGATGCCACACAGGGACTGATCTCGACGGACTCCGGGGTCGGATATCAGATGGAGGAAGCGTTCACCAGCCTCAAGGAAGCCGCCGACGCCCTTCGCATGCTTTCCCTTTCGCTGGAGCGAAATCCGGACATGCTCCTCCGCGGGAAGAAATCGACTCCACAATAGCCATGAGATACCACATTAAAATTAGCTATTTGCCGCTCCTGCTTCCTCTTCTCATCCTGACGGGATGTTTTAATCTGTCACGGGAGGAGCCGCCACAGCAACACTATGTGCTGGGCGAAAGCCAGCTCCAGGACAACCGTGCGCCAGCCGAAAGTCTCGCCGGCCTTAGCGTCGGCTTGCGCCGCGTGCAGGTTGCCGAGTACCTGAACACGCCGCTCATCGTCGTCCGCCATGGTGCCCACGCGATCCGCTTTTCCGAGTTTCACCGGTGGGGTGAGGGCCTTGGCGGGGGGATCAACCGCGCGCTCGCCAGTCATCTCACCACCCGGGCCGCCTTCGAAACCATCAATGTGGTACCCTGGTCGCCACAGGCGCGACATGATTACCTGATCCAGGTCCGCCTGCTGCGTTTCGAGGGCCAGGTGTCATCGTCAAGCGCGTCGGAGGGTAAAGCCTACCTGTTGGCGACCTGGGAGATCATCAACCCACAAGACGGTGCGGTCCTGGCACGCGGCACCACCGACTACCAGGGAGGCACGTGGGCGGTTGGAGATTACGACGCCCTGGTGACACTGCTGGATGAGGGTGTGGGTGAGCTTTCGGACGACCTGGTCGCCAGTATGGTAGGGCTGGCTACGCCATAGCACTTTTGCTGCTACACCTGCCTCAGGTCCCCGCTCATCTCGTGCGGTTGTCGACACTTTCTATCCGGTACCCCCATGCTTTTCCTTGGTATACGTTGGAGCACTCTTCCGCGTCTGTTGTCTCGCGCCACGCGTGCACGCCAGAAGCCCGTAGCCGGGCCCATCCGGGGCGAACTCCTTGGTGCGGAAAACCTTGCCGAGCGGGCGAGGGTCGTTGCCGGAAATCAGCGCATCGTCCCTGGTAGCACACAGTCGCGGCAGACCCATCTGTTGACGCGCCTGGATGGCACGCAGCAAATTCTGAGCGATATTCACGAACGGCTCCTGGCAGCAACGGACGCCCCGGTGGAGACCGGCTCGTCGGGTGAATGGCTGATGGACAATTTCCATGTCGTGGAGGAGCACATCCGCGAGGTGCGCGAAAACCTTCCCCGTGGGTTCTACCATGAGCTCCCCGTGCTTGACGAGGGAAGGCTCGCCGGCTATCCGCGGGTGTATGAGCTGGCTATCACACTCATTTCCCATACCGAAGGACGGATTGACCTTGAGAATCTGTCCCTGTTCGTCGATGCCTTTCAAGAGATTACCCCGCTCACCATCGGAGAACTCTGGGCGCTGCCTGCGATGCTCCGGCTGGGCCTGATTGAGAACGTTCGCCGGATGGCGCTCCGCACGGTGGAGCACATGGATAAGGAGATCGAGGCGAACCAGTGGATCAGGCGTATCCATGCAGAGTCTGAAAACGGTGCGATGGGTGCGACCCTTAACCGCCTGCTAACCATTCCCCTCTCGATCTCTACCGTCTTCACCTCGCGGTATCTGCAGAAGCTCCAGCTTGCACAAGAGGATCCGGCGTTCCGCCGTTCACTTGAGCAATGGATGGTCGAGAAAGGCGTGAATGCCGACGACGCCGAGGCACGTGCGACGCAGCGACAGGCGCTCACGCAGGTCATGATGGCCCACAGCATCACGAGTCTGCGAACGGTGGCCCGCGTGGACTGGCGGACGTTCGTCGAAGCGCAGAGTGTGATGGAGGCGGTCCTGAAGGAGGACCCCTCGGCCGACTATCCGCGCATGACGTTTGCTACACGCGATCGGTACAGGCACGTCGTTGAGCGCATCGCCCGGCGGACCGACCGGCAGGAGGAGGATGTGGCACGTACGGCTGTTGACCTTGCACGCGCCGCCGACGAGACGATGGATTCCACGGCACGCGCCCATGTCGGGTACTATCTCATTGACGACGGTATCGACGCGCTGGAACGGGCCACCGGGTACCGTTCGCCCGTAGGCGAAGCGGTTCAACGCTGGATACTGCAACACCCCAACGCGGTGTACTTCGGCGGCCTGATAGCAAGCACCGCGGCCTTAATCGCTGCCATTGTTTGGTTTATTGGACCGGGAACGTGGGGCTGGGCGGTCCTTATCGGGCTCCTCATCTTTATTCCCGTAACGGAGGTCGCGGTCAGTCTCGTCAATCAGCTGGTCACCACCCTGCTGACGCCGCGCACGCTACCGAGGCTCGACTTTCACACGGACGGTGAGATTCCCTCGGCGTTTCGCACTACCGTCGTCATCCCCATACTTTTTGATGACGTAGCGGATGTGGAGAAGGCGCTCGAGAACCTGGAAGTTCAGTACCTGGCAAATCGGGAGACCAACCTCCACTTCGCGATTCTGAGTGACTTCACGGACGCGCCGACCGAAACGTGCGTTGGGGATGCGGCCATCGTAGAGGCTGCCCGTGCTGGCGTACGGGATCTCAATAGCCGGTATGCTGCCGGTGCCGAGGATGCGTTCTTTCTCTTTCATCGCGCGCGGCAATGGAATGCGCAGGAAGGGGTCTGGATGGGTTGGGAGCGTAAGCGCGGGAAGCTGGTCGAATTCAACCGTTTTCTCCGCGGCGGGCGCGGGGCGTTCTCGACCGTCGTGGGCGATGTCGCACGGCTTCAGCACGTCCGCTTTGTGATCACGCTTGATGCCGACACGGTGCTGCCACCCGACGCGGCGCCGCTCCTTGTCGGGACGCTGGCGCATCCGCTCAACCGCCCGGTATATAACGAAGCTTCCGGGCGCGTGGTACGCGGCTACGGCATTCTGCAGCCGCGCGTCGGCGTTTCGCTTCCGAGTGCGCATCGTTCGCGCTTCGCCGCCATCCACTCGGGCCATCCCGGCGTGGACCCCTATACCACGGCCGTTTCAGACGTCTACCAGGACCTATTCGGTGAGGGCAGCTTCACGGGGAAGGGCATCTACGATGTCGACGCGTTCGAGCAGGCTACGTATGGGCGGTTTGCGGAAAACACGCTGCTCTCGCACGACTTGATCGAAGGCAGCTACGTCCGCACAGGGCTTGCCACGGACGTCATCGTATACGACGACTATCCGCCAAGTTACCTGACGTTCTCCCGCCGTAAGCATCGCTGGATTCGAGGTGACTGGCAGCTCCTGCGCTGGCTCGCGCCCACGGTCCCTGGCCCTGATGGGCCGGAGCCTAACCGGCTGCCCTTTCTTTCCCGGTGGAAAATTCTGGACAACCTGCGGCGCAGCACCGTCGAGATCGCGCTGCTGGTTCTTCTGCTAGCGGGTTGGACGGTTCTGCCCGGGTCTCCGCTGCTGTGGACGGTACTCGTTATCTCCCTGATCGCCGCTCCCTGGGCCTTCACGCTGATCTGCGCGCTCGTTCGTCCGCCGCTGGACAAATCGTGGCGTGCCTATTATGCCGCGGTGGGCAGGGACACCGCGACAAGCGCAAAGCAGGCAGCGATTTGCGTCGCCTTTCTCGGTCACCAGGCGTTAATCTCGGCTGATGCGATCTTCCGCACGCTTTGGCGTGTCGTTGTCTCTCGCCGGTACCTGTTGGAGTGGCAGACGGCTTCGGTCACAGAGCAGGTCACGTCCTCATCACGCATCGATGTGTGGCGCACCATGCGACCGGTGACCGTGCTGGCCACCGGTATTCTCATCGTAGCAGCTGGTTTAGAGTTGAGTGCTTATGGAGGTGCATTCGCACCTGCCGATGGTTCTTCCTCACCGCTCTGGCAGCGACTCCTTGCGGTGGTGCCGCTCGTCGGGCTCTGGCTGGCCTCCCCGGCGATCGCTCGCACATTGAATCATCCGTTGCGGGTGCCCGAGAAGCAGCTCTCCTCGAGCGGGCAACAGAGCGCGCTGCGCTACGCACTCCTGCACTGGCGATTCTTTGACCGATTCGTTAGCGCCGAGACGCAGTGGCTTGCGCCGGACAACTTCCAGGAGGACCCCGAGCCTACCATCGCGATGCGCACGTCGCCGACCAATATCGGCCTCCAGCTACTGAGCACGACGACAGCCTATGACCTCGGATTCGTCACGCTTGACGAGATGACAGAGCGGTTGGAGCAGGCGTTCGACTCGCTCGAGCGTCTGGAGCGGTTTCGGGGCCACTTTTTCAACTGGTACGATCTGAATCGTCTGGACGTACTGGAGCCGAAGTATATTTCGACCGTCGATAGCGGCAATCTCGCAGGTCACCTGATCGCGCTACGGCAGGCGTGCCTGACGATTCCGGACGATCCCCTTATGAACGGGCGGGCGAAGAGCGCTCTCGCGGCGGCGCTGGCACTGGCCGACGAGCGATTAATCGGTAGCTCTAAAGAGGCTGTGCAGCAGGTGCGGCAAGCCCGTGAAGTGCTCGCCGCCTCGGCCAAGGTAGAGCTGGACGACATCGCTGCGCCCGTCGCGCGGGCCCTCCATCTGGTGCGGCAGGCGGGCCACGGGGACGGAAGCCCGGTCTCGGAGTGGCTGGCGTGGGTTCTCCGACGGATTGAAGCTGCACGGAAGGAAGAGGAGAGGCCGCCGGCCACATCGGATGCTGGCCCCTCCACACTTCGGCAGCTCGCCGATTCGTCCACCGCGGCATCAACGCTGGTGTCGCGTCTTGAGAGCTTGGCGCACAAAGCCTATCTCTACGCGATGGAGATGGATTTTGGCTTCCTTTTCGATGATGATCGGAGGCTCTTCGTGATCGGTTATAATGTAAGTAGCCACGCGTTTGACGGAGCGTATTATGACCTTCTCGCCTCCGAAGCGCGTCTTACCAGCTTCCTCGCTGTGGCGAAGAACGACGTCCCCGTCGAGCACTGGTTCAGCCTGGGTCGCAGCCTGACGCATAAGTTCGGAGAAACATCTCTCGTGTCGTGGAGCGGGAGCATGTTCGAGTACCTCATGCCGTCGCTCGTGATGCGATCGTTCCCCGTGACGCTTCTCAGCCAGACGTATCGGGGAGCGGTCCGTCGGCAGATGGCGTACGCTGAAGATGCCGGCACCCCCTGGGGCATCAGTGAAAGTGCGTACAATCTGCGAGATCGCCACCTGACCTATCAATACCGGGCCTTCGGCGTGCCGGATCTCGCGCTGAAACGCGGATTAGGCCGCGAACTGGTAATCGCGCCGTACGCCAGCGCCCTCGCGATGATGGTGGATCCCAAGCGGGCGCTTAGCAATCTGGAGCGGCTGGAGGCCATGGGTTCGCTCGGGCGCTACGGGTTCTACGACGCTCTTGACTTTACCCGGCCCGATCCGGACCAGCGCTACGCCGTCGTGCGGAACTACATGGCGCACCATATTGGCATGGGGCTCGTCGCAATGGCAAATGTCCTGAACGGACAGCTGTGGCAGAGCCGCTTCCATGGCGACCCGCTGGTGCGTGCCGCCGAGCTGTTGCTCTACGAACGCATTCCGCGCCGCCTCGTCCTCCGACCGCCGCAGTCCATACGGGCGGGCGAAGGCTTGCCCGATCCCGACCCCGAGCAACCGGTCGTGCGCGAGATAACGACGTCTCAGACGGCAGAGCCCCGCGTCGCGCTGCTTGGTCGCCTGCCGTACACCATCATGGTGACGAACGGCGGCGGCGGATATTCCCGCTACGAAAATCTGGCGGTTACGCGATGGCGTGCCGACGGGACAACGGACGAGACCGGCCAGTTCTGTTACCTGAAGGACCTGTCGACCGGGCGCGTATGGTCGTCCGCCGAGCAGCCTGTGGGTACCCCGGCCGACGCATTTCGGGCGCTGTTCGGTACGGACCGCGTATCGTTCGAGCGCCTCGATGGTGGCATCGAGACGCACACGGAGATTACGGTGGTGCCGGAGGATTCGGCGGAAGTGCGCCGCGTCAAGGTGACGAATTGCGGTGAAACGCCGCGCGACGTCGTGTTGATGAGCTATGGCGAGCTCATTCTGGCCGCGCCTGAGGACGAGCGGTCCCATCCGGCGTTCTCCAATCTTTTTGTTGAGACGGAATGGCACGAGTGGTGTACGGCCATTACCGCATCGCGCCGTCCCCGCTCGGCGGACGAACCGGTGCTCTGGTGCGCCCATGTCGTGGATACCAACAAGCATCACGTCGAGCCCGTCACGTGTGAGACCGATCGTGCCCAATTTATCGGCCGTGGACGCTCGGTGCGCGACCCCGTTGCGCTGGATGGCGAGGAGCCCCTGTCGGGAACGACGGGAGCCGTCCTCGACCCGATCTTCGCCCTTCGGGTCCGGGTGCACCTCGAGCCGGGGCAATCCGCCAGTGTAGCGTTCACGACATTGGTGGCAACGACACGCGAACGGGCCTTTGAGCTCGCTGACCGGTACCACGACTGCCACGCGGCGCAGCGTGCGTTTGACCTCGCCCGTGTCTCCACACAGGTCGAGCTTCGCGAGCTGGGCATCACGTCTGGAGAGGCCGCCGTCTTTCAGGAACTGGCCGGTTGCCTGTTCTTCCCATCGCCTTCCCTGCGTGCTCCGAAAGAAGAGCGCGACCG
>SLED01000396.1 GCA_007124945.1 Salinibacteraceae bacterium
CAAGATTCTCTACGTGGGCGACTCCTACTCCTCCGACGTACTGGGCGCCACCCGGGCGGGCTGGCAGATGGCCTGGTACCTCTACAACGGCGAATCCGAGAAGGCGCCCGTGGCGTTGCGCTTCACTCGGTGGGACGCGTTCACGCAGTGGTTGCCGTAGCGCTCAAAACCCGAGCTGGGAGAAGAAAATCGTTACTGCCGTAGGATCCAGAAAGATGGTGAGCGCGAGCCCACCGAGTGCCCCACCGAGATGCGCCTCATGCGCAAGCCCACCCGTCTGGCGGGATTCCCTGTTCTGCATCGCGTAGTAGATCGAAAAGCCAACAAACCCCAGGGCGAAGACGATGGCCGGCATGGGGATGGCGAAGAAGAGATACAGCATGCGAAACGGCTCGTAGAGGCAGAATCCAAACAGGACGCCACTGATTGCCCCTGACGCTCCCACCGCCGCGTAGTTTGGATTGTCCTTTTGCATCACCAGCGTGAGGGCCTGCGCCGCCAGGTCGGACCCGACGTACAGGATCAGGAACCGGATCGGCCCGAGGATGCCCTCCAGCCAGGGTCCGAAAAAGTACAGCGTGATCATGTTGAAGGCGAAGTGCACGAAATCGACATGCACAACGCCTGCGGTGAACAGCCTGTAGTACTCCTGGTGATTGAGGATCCGATCGATGTGAAACGATAATTTATCGATCAGCTCCGGCCTGCCTGTCAGCGCATAAATGCTCACCATCGTGTTGATGATGAGGATAAAAAGCGTGATCGGCGCCTCAGCGAAACCGCCCATAGACAAGCGTCAAAAGAGATGAACTGGTAGCCGTGTAGCGATAACCTGCGCACACCTGCGCCCCGGCGTTACGCGGCGACCTGCACGTGCTGCTGAAGAATCGACTGGAAGATGAGCGCGCCATCCTCGCCGCCCAGCACCGCTTCGGCGCACCGCTCAGGATGAGGCATCATACCCAGGACGTTCTGCTGCTCGTTCACGATTCCGGCAATGTTGCGAGCCGACCCGTTTGGATTTGCGCGGCGGGTAACTTCGCCCGTTTCTGTAGAGTACCGGAAAACGACCTGACCATTTTCCTCAAGTGCGTCCAGCGTCTCCTCATCCGCCAGGTACTGCCCTTCGCCGTGCGCGATGGGAATGCGGAGAACCTGCCCGGGCTGAATCTCAGACGTAAACGGCGTGTCCGTCCGCTCCGTGCGGATGTGGGTCCAATTGCAGGCAAACCGGAGCGTGTTATTCCGGATGAGGGTCCCCGGCAAAAGGCCACACTCACACAGGATCTGAAATCCGTTGCAGATGCCGAGCACCAGCCCTCCTTCATTGGCGAAACGTATCACATCCTTCATGATAGGCGAAAAGCGCGCGATCGCGCCGGATCGCAGGTAATCGCCGTAGGAGAATCCACCGGGAACGATCACCACGTCCACATCACCCAGCGACGACTCCTTGTGCCAGATCAGCCGAGCCTCCTGACCAAATACATTCTGGACCACATGCTCAGTGTCGTGATCACAATTAGAGCCGGGAAAAACGAGGATACCGAATCGAAGGGCCATACAAACAAGGCTTTGTTGAGGGTCGGGTCTGTCGACGAGATTATGGCTCAGAGGTTTCTCGGAGTACCGCTTCCGCTTTACTCTACAACAAAAATAACCGATTACAAGTACTAAGAGGTGGTCGGACTTAGCTGCCGAAGCTCCACATGCGATCTTTCCACCCATCAACATCCCGCTTTCTCGGGCCTTAGCACCATTACGAATCTCGACAATCGTGTCTTGCTGCACGAAAATCTGATCATGTTCGCTGTACCGCCCGTAAGCCCGACACGCTCCTAACGGTGCTTCACTACCCGAAACCTTTCGTTTCTGCATGATACCGACCGAGATTATCGAGAAGATCCGCCGGATCGAGATCCGCACGAAGGGACTGGTGGATTCGATTTTCGGTGGTGAGTATACGTCTGCTTTTAGAGGTCAGGGGGTGGAATTTGCCGAGGTGCGCCCGTACATGATGGGCGACGATGTGCGCAGCATCGACTGGAACGTCTCTGCCCGGATGGGTGAGACCTACGTGAAGCTCTTTGATGAAGAGCGCGAGCAGCACATGATGGTGGCGGTGGATGTCTCGGGGTCGGGAGATTTTGGCTCCCGCCGTCAGTTCAAACGTGAGCTTGCGGCGGAGCTCTGCGCACTGATCGGGTTTATCGCCATCCGCAATAACGACAAGGTAGGGCTACTGCTTTTTTCAGATCACGTGGAGCGCTACGTAGCCCCGCGCAAGGGCCGCCGGCATGTGCTTCGCCTTGTCCGCGACCTTTTCGCGCATGAGCCTGACGGCCGCAAAACCGACATTTCCCACGCGGCCGACCACCTCGGCCGCGTACTCAAGCGTCGCGCAATCGTCCTTTTCCTGAGCGACTTTTTCGACGAAGGCTACGAGCAATCACTTAAGGTGCTAAGCCGCCGGCACGATACCGTAGCCCTACAGCTGGTAGACCCCCGAGATTTGGAACTGCCCCCGGTAGGACTGGTTGAGCTAACGGACGCAGAAACTGGAGAGACACGAGTCGTTGATACGCAAACCGCTGCGTTCCGTACCCATTTCAGGTCGCGCGCGCTTGAGCGGCAGGAAGCAATCGTTCAGGCACTTCAGCGTGCGCGCGTAGATCATGTGCGCATCCAGACGAACGAGGACTACGTAAAACCGCTTATTCGTTTTTTCCGCGTGCGCAATCGACGAGCCTGATGTTTCCGTACACGCGTTACGTAGTGCTTGGCCTGATAGGCGCCTTCCTTCCGCTGGCCGTCCTCCTCGCATCCACCGATGCGCAGGCGCAGCGCGTGTTTGCCTCTACGGGAATCGACTCCGTGGCTGTGGGCGAACGCTTCACGCTAACCGTAGTAGCGGAATACAATATCGCGATGGATGCCCACTTTCCGGCCACAGGCGGGCTCGACGCCGACTCAATTAATGGCGGCCACATGTTTGGGGACCTGGAAGTCGTGCGGGTAAAGGAGGAGTCTGGGGGCTACTTCGGAAGCTCGCGGCCGGGTGTTCGGGCCGATACGGTGGTGTATGAGGTAACGACATTTGCGCTCAATGAAGCGCAGGTTTCGCCGGTGCCTATCGAATTTTCCGCGGCAAACGGCACAATTACCTATGCTTCGTCCAGCTTCAGCATACCCGTTCGCTCCGTTGTCCCGGACGATGCGGAGGGCATCATGGGCCTAGCGCCACTCGCCGACTTTCCGCGCTCCCTCTGGCCCCTCCTCCTTCTGGTCTTGCTGGCTGCCAGCATCCTCTCGGCAGCGGTGTACTACTGGCGACAAAACCGGTCGGGCTCGCCCGAAGACGAAACGGACGAGATGCCACCACCCCAACCTGATCCTGCTGACGAGCTTGCACTGCAACGGCTCAACCGGCTGGAGCAGCGCACAGATTTCGATAGACCTGGGTATGCCAAGCCGTACTTCACCACGCTTGTTGCCATCCTTCGACTCTACGTAACCCGCCGTCTTTCACTGCCTGCTGCCGAGCGCACGAGTGAAGAGCTCCTGCACGAGTTGTACGAGTCTGACGTACCGGTCTCAGCCGTTGACTCGCTCAAGAGCGTGCTTCAGATCGCCGATCTGGCGAAATTTGCGGATATCACCCCCGCGCCGGAGGATGGGCGCCGAACGTTGGGGCAGGTGCGCTCATTTATCTCTTCCACCGAGGACGCTCTGCGCCCGAAAGAGCACGCGGCGATGACCACTGAATCTACCACTGAACTGCCCTGACGAAGCGTATGACTACTTTCAGCGATGAATTAGTCGAACGGCTTGTATCGGCATCCTCCGTGATGGCGCTTACGGGCGCGGGCATCAGTGCGGAAAGCGGCGTGCCCACCTTTCGGGACCCCGGTGGACTGTGGGACAAGTTTAAGCCCGAGGAGCTTGCCAACGTGGATGCGTTTCTGGAAAATCCGGTACTGGTGCAGACGTGGTATGGCCACCGGCGACGCATCATTGAGGAGGTAGCGCCCAACCCCGGCCACCTTGCGCTGGCAGAGCTCGAATCGCTGCTGCCGGAGGTATCTGTCATCACGCAAAACGTCGATGGCCTGCATCAAGAGGCCGGCAGTACCAACGTGGCTGAACTGCATGGTAACCTGAGGCGGGCCTACTGCGTCGACTGCGAAACGCCGGCAGGCGAAGATGCGCTGAGTCCCGAGGCAGAGAATGTGGCGATGTGCCGGGAGTGCGGTGGCCTCATCAGGCCCGATGTCGTGTGGTTTGGTGAGATGCTGCCCATGGACCAGGTGCGGCGGGCCGAGAATGCTGTTCAGAAGGCGGACGTGTGCCTCAGCATCGGCACGAGTGCTATCGTATACCCTGCTGCCGGCATACCGCAACAGGCCCGTGCCAATGGAGCCTACGTGGCAGAAATAAATGTAGAGCCCAGCGCTATCGCCGATCAGATAGACGAGACAATTATTGGGAAAGCCGGCGAGGTACTTCCGGCCATCGTTGAGGCCGTACGAACGAAACAGTCCGCCACTACGGAATGAGCGTACCGTTACTTCCTCATATCGAACTTGCGCAGCCCGCGTGGCTGCTACTGCTTCTGCTGCTGCCCGTCTGGGGTTGGTGGGCGTGGCACTCGCGCCGTGATACGGCGCTGCGCTTCAGCGACACCTCGCCGGTCAAAGGCGCTCCCACCTCCATCTGGACCAGGCTACGCGCGCTTCCCGGCTTCCTCCGGGTTGCTGCGCTGGTGCTGCTTGTGCTGGCCCTTGCGCGCCCGCAAGAACACGAAACGGTAGAGCAGCAGACCTCAGACGGAATCTCCATCATGATGGTGCTCGATATCTCCTCTTCGATGCGCGCTACCGACTTCCGGCCCAATCGGCTGGAGGCCGCGCGCGACGTGGCGAAGGAGTTTGTCGATAGCCGGCCCAACGACCAGGTCGGATTGATGCTTTTTGCTGCCCGCGCGTACACGCAGGTGCCGCCTACGCTGGATCACCGCTTCCTTCAGGAAATGCTGGACCGCGTTAACATTGGCATGGTTGAGGACGGCACCGCCATTGGCACGGCCCTGGCCTCGGCAGTGAATCGCCTGCGGGATGCCGACGCCGAGAGTCGCGTGGTGGTATTACTGACCGACGGCGAAAACAATCGCGGGGAGGTGGACCCCCTAACCGCCACCGATGTAGCCGAAGCCCTCGACGTGCGGGTCTATACGGTAGGCGTAAGCTCGTTCGACGACGACTCCCCTTTCGCCCCTGCTGCGCAACAGGGTGGCGCTCCGGACATCAACGAGCAGATGCTGGAGACCATGGCTTCAAGAACGGGCGGGCAATACTTCCGCGCCGGTAATCGGGAAGCCCTCAGCCGCGTCTATCGAGACATCAGCGCGCTGGAAACCACCACGTTCGAGTCCAGCATCTACCGGGAGACAAGCGAGCGCTTTCGCCTCTTCCTCTACCCCGCTCTGTTGATTCTGCTGCTCGAGATTCTGCTGCGCACCACCCGGCTACGCCGTTTCCCTTAACCCCTGTTATTTATGGAGTGGACGAATCCTACATCGTTGTGGCTCTTGCTACTTGTAGCAGGAGCATTGCTGATGCTCTGGTGGGGTATCCGCCAGAAGGATCGTGCGCTGCAGCTATTTGGTGATAGCGCGGTGGTCCAACGCCTGATGCAGGCAGACGCCTGGCAGTGGCGATGGCATCGTGCTGGACTTCTGGTAGCTGCTCTTTCGCTGATTGTGTTTGCGCTGGCCGGACCACAGCTCGGAACGCAACAAGAGGAGGTTCGGCATGAGGGCTTCGACCTGATGATTGCGCTTGACGTGTCACGGTCGATGCTTGCAGAGGACGTCTCCCCCAACCGGCTTGAACGCGCCCGCGGCGAGCTCAAGCGCCTGCTCCCAGAGATACGCGGCAATCGCATCGGACTCGTGCTCTTCGCCGAGGAAGCAACTGTGCAGGCTCCCCTCACGCTCGACCAGAGCGCGATTCGGCTCTTTCTTGACGTCGCCCACCCCGACCTAATCCCACTGCAGGGCACCAACTTCAATCAGCTTGTGACGACGCTGCTCGGCAGCTTCGACGACGCTCCCGAGCAGACCGGTGACGCCGCACGCGCTGTCCTGCTCGTCTCTGATGGCGAAAACCACGTGGGCGACGAGCGACGCCTCGCGCGCCGGCTGAGCGATGCTGGCATCGTTACCTTCGCACTTGGCGTTGGAACCACCGAAGGCGGGCGCATTCCGACGGGCGAGTCTGGGACCGGGGAGGAGTACCACCGCGACCGGGACGGAAATATCGTGCAATCCACGCTGGAGCCAGAGATTCTGCAGACGCTTGCCCGCGATGGCGGTTACTTTCAGATAGGCCGCGGGGATGCTACGATGGATCTCTCCAGGGAACTGCAGCGTCTGGATCGGGCGGAGTTCGAGGCGGTTACGCGCAGCGAGCCCATCGACCGTTATCAGTGGCCGCTGCTGCTGGCCATCGTCCTTCTCGGGTTCGAACGCATCTTTCCGTGGCAACGGGAGGGTACGGCATGAGATACGTCGCACTAATAATTAGCGCCATCGGGCTCGTACTCCTTCTCGGTATCCCTGGAACCGGCTCCGAGGATGGCCGCGAGGGTAACCGCCTGTACGCCGAGGAAGCGTATGCCGAAGCCGCCGAAGCGTACCTGCGCGGTCTTGAGCGCTTCGGTGAACCGACTGCTGACGCGCTGTTCTGGGGCTTACAGAATAACCTCGGCGCAGCGCTCTACCAGGCAGGCTCCCATGAGGACGCGGCCCAGGCCTTCAACGCTGCAATGCTCGGCGCAACCGATGACGACGCGTTTGCGCGCTCCGCCTACAACGCGGGCAACAACGCCTACCGCCAGGGCGACCCGGAAGCCGCCCTCGATCTGTACCGGGAAGCCCTCCGCGCCAACCCCTCTTTTGAGCAGGCTCGGTATAATTACGAGTTCATCAAACGGCAGATGGGCGAAGAGGGTGCCGATCAGCCAGATGAAGGTGATCAGGATGACGACGGGGAGCCCGCTGAAGACCAGCCCGAACCGGCCCCACCCGACGAAGGGGAAGACGGGGAGACAGAAGACGAAGGACTCGGGCAGGCCGACGACGAAGGCGACGGCGATCCATCGGAAGCCGACGGCGGCGCGATGGAAGACGGTGGCGGCGACGCCGATCACCAGGCGGCCATACAGGAGCTACTGGGAGAGCATCGTGAAATGTCTACCGATGAAGCCCTCCGAATCCTGCAGGCCCTCCAGCTTGATGAGATAAACGTGCTACGGGATGCACTCCGAGCGGACATTGATGAAGATCGAGAAGTAGAAAAAGACTGGTAGATTCCTCAGAGACTGATAGCCATTTTCGTCGCCTGTGACCACCGTTGAACCATTTCGTTTTAGTGCTGCCGTAACGGGATCGGGCGTACTTGGTCGCGAGATACGTGTCGTTTTGGTTATCGCGGCTCTCGCACTTGCCGTCGCTACCCTCCCCGCGCTCGCCTCGGGTCAGGACGTGAGCGTACGCGCGTGGACGAATGCTACCGAAGTGGGTGATGATGACCTGGTGACCTATGCGTTGGAGGTCCGCGGAGCTCCGTTCGGCCAGGTCGAAACGCCGGAGCCCCCGTCCACAACCAATCTCGTACTTGGGCGGACCACCCCGACAGCCGGCAGGGCCACGACGTACGAAAATGGCGAACTCGTTCAGTCCATAACATTTCGCTGGCTTTTCCGGCCGCTAAATGTGGGCGAGGCGGTGATTGACCCTGCCCAGGTAACCGTCGCGGGCCGAACGCTTGAGACGGAGCCAATACGCATCGCCGTCGAACCGCAGGCGTCCCGCAGCTTCCGCGCGGCCCAGCCCCCGCGCCTGCGCGACGAATGGGCGGCACCGCCATCAGACGAAGGCCTCGCCGAGGACGATCTGATGGTGCGCACGGTGCTCGACTCCGACGAGGTGTACGCCAATGAGCAGGTCAATATCGAATATCAACTGCTCTTCAGGGACTTTATCCGGCCTGGCTCAAGTCGCCTCATAGAAAACTGGGAAGCCGAGGGGCTCTGGCGTGAAGAGCTAAATGTGGATATGCGGCCCACGCCGGAGGCTGTCTTCCATCAGGGCCAGCGATACTCGAAGATAACGCTGATGCGTGCTTCGCTCTTTCCGATGCGGCCGGGCACGCATGTCATCACACCGCTTGTCGTGCGCACCGACGTTAATTTTGCCCATCCGGTACGCCACTCACGTTCAGCGCCCGATGACCCGGTAGAGCTCCGCACCGACTCGCTCACCATCGCCGCCCGCCCGGTGCCCGCGGGC
>SLED01000065.1 GCA_007124945.1 Salinibacteraceae bacterium
CGCGGGAACTGCTGGCGATCGAACTCGAAGGGTCCGTAGGCTAACTCACTTTTTCAAAGCCGACTGGTGCAGCGGAAGCCACGCACCAATCAACTTCTACACAAAAAAATACTGACCGTTATATCATGGCACTTATTGAAATCAAGAATCTCCACGCTTCGGTTGAAGACACCGATATTCTAAAAGGTGTTGACCTTACCATTAAGGCAGGTGAGGTACATGCCATCATGGGCCCGAATGGCTCGGGTAAGAGTACGCTTGCATCGGTAATTGCCGGGCGTGAGGAATATGAAGTTTCAGAAGGCTCAATTGAGTACAATGGCGAGGACCTGCTGGAGCTTGAACCCGATGAGCGGGCGCTTGAGGGAATCTTTATGGCGTTTCAGTACCCGGTCGAGCTCCCCGGCGTGAGCATGATGAACTTCCTCAAGCAGGCCATAAACTCCAAGCGCGAGCACAATGGCGAGGAAGAAATCAGAGCAGCCGACTTCATGAAGCTGATGCGGGAACGCGCAGAGCTCGTAAACCTCGACCCCAAACTCATGCGTCGATCCGTGAATGAGGGCTTCTCGGGTGGTGAGAAGAAGCGCAACGAGATCTTTCAGCTCGCGATGCTTGAGCCAAAGCTTGCGATTCTCGACGAGACCGACTCCGGCCTCGACATTGATGCGCTCCGCGTGGTAGCCGACGGTGTCAACAAGCTGCGCAGCGATGACCGCGGTTTTCTGCTGATCACTCACTACCAGCGCATGCTGGATTACATCGAACCTGATTTTGTTCACGTAATGGTTGATGGCAAGATCGTGAAGTCGGGTGACAAGCAGCTTGCTCTGGAGCTCGAAGACAAAGGGTATGACTGGATTCGTGGCGAGGCTGTACCGGCGTAAACACGTCGCTCCCGCCCTACCCGAATCTCTCACCAAGTTGCTTTTTACCTATGCCTCAAACACTCGAAAAAATAGACGTTTCGCCAGAGGAGCGCTTCCTCACGGCATTTCGCGCCAACGATGGCACCACGCTTAACGGCAGCAATGCCCGACTCAGCGACATTCGACAGGATGCGATCCAGCAGTTCGAAGCGCTTGGCTTTCCCGAGCGCAAAGCCGAAGCGTATAAGTATACCAACATCCAAAAGGTACTGCAGCGCAATTACACGCTTCAGCTTGCTGGAGCGGACGCACCGGTGACGGAAGAAGAGATCGAGCCGTTTCTCGTGCCCGACATGGATGCCCACCTACTCGTACTTGTGAATGGGCGTTTCCGGGATGATCTCTCAGACATCGGCGACCTGCCGGAGGGCGTAATCGTCACTGGATTCGCAAAAGCTGTAGCCGAGCATGCCTCCCTCGTTGAAAAGCACTTTGCGCAGTACGCTTCGTATGAAGACGACGCCTTCATTGCGCTGAACACGGCCTTCACGCAGGACGGTGCATTCGTATACGTACCGAAGAGCGTTGCCCTTGAAAAGCCGGTACACATCGTCAGCGTCGTCAAAGCCGAGGGCGACGTGATGCTCCAGCCGCGCTACCTCTTCATCGCCGAGGAGAACGCGCAGGTTAAAATCGTGCAGACCGGCCGGGCGATCTCAGACACGCATACCTTTACCAATGCTGTGGTCGAGTCCTATGCGGGGCGCCACGCCCATCTCGATCACTACGAGATCCAGGACGAAGGCCCGAAAGCTGCTACGCATCTCTCCACTAAGAGCTATCAACAACCGGAGAGTGTAGTGCGAACCAATGCGTTTACCTTCAGCGGTGAGTTGGTCCGCAACAACCTCCGCCTCTTGCCCGATGGCGAGCACTGCGAGTCGCATCTATACGGCCTGGTCCTCGGAAATGGCGCGATGCACGTAGACAATCACACTGAGGTGGACCACGCCAAACCGGATTGCTTCAGCTCCGAGCTCTACAAGCACCTAGTCGATGACCAGTCGACAGCCGTCTTTAACGGCCGTGTTCTTGTGCGGCAGGATTCGCAGCGCATCAACGCGTATCAGTCAAACGACAGTCTGGTCCTCTCCGAAGAAGCCGACATCTACACCAAGCCGGAGCTTGAGATCTATGCGGACGATGTGGAGTGTTCTCACGGTGCTACGACGGGGACGCTTGATGAAGAGGCTATCTTCTACCTACGGAGCCGCGGACTCACGTATGCACAGGCTCGTGCACTTTTGCTCGTAGCGTTCGCCCGGGATGTCCTGGATAACGTTCAGATCGAGCCGCTGGAGCAGATGCTCGACAGGTACGTCACCGACCGGTTCGGCCTTAAGGGCGGCTGAAACCACTCTCTGCCAATTTCCGACTCCATCGGACTATGCCTACCTCCACCGACACCGTTGCACGTCATACGTCCTTTGATGTAGAGGCCGTGCGGGCGCTGTTTCCCACACTCCAGCGGAGTGTTCATGGCGACAAGCCGCTCGTCTATCTTGACAACGCGGCTACGTCGCAGAAGCCCACCGCGGTCATTGACCGGGTGCGCAAGTATTATGCGGAGGATAACAGTAACGTGCACCGGGGTGTACACCGGCTCAGCCAGATTGCGACGGACGCCTACGAAGGCGCCCGTGAGCGCATTGCCGCATTCATTAATGCCGCCCACTCCCATGAGATTATCTACACGCGAGGAACAACCGAAGGGATCAATCTCGTGGCTTTCACGCTCGGGCAAAGTGGACTTGACGGTGATGCCGACATCATCATCTCTGAGATGGAGCATCACTCAAACATCGTCCCCTGGCAGATGCTCTGTGAACGCACAGGAGCCAACCTCCGCGTCATCCCGGTCGATGATCGTGGAGAACTCAGGTATGATGCGTATCGAGAGATGCTTTCCGACCGGACGGCCCTCGTTGCTATCGGGCATATTTCTAATTCGCTCGGCACCATTAACCCGGTGCGGGAGATGATCCGCGATGCGCACGCAGCCGGTGCTCTTGTGCTGATTGACGGCGCCCAATCCACCCAGCACATGCGGGTGGATGTTCAGGAGCTCGACTGCGACTTCTTTGCCTTCTCCGGCCACAAGATGTTTGGGCCGACGGGCATCGGCGTACTCTACGGCAAGGAGTCCATTTTGAACGACCTTCCTCCCTTCCAGGGTGGCGGCGACATGATTGACCACGTGAGTTTCGACGGCACAACTTACGACTCGCTTCCGCACAAATTCGAGGCGGGCACGCCGCACATTGCCGGAGCTGTGGGGCTGGCTGAAGCCGTCGCGTTTATCGAATCCCTCGACATGGAAGCAGTAGCCGCCCATGAGTCCGACCTGCTTGCATACGCCACGGAGCAGCTACGCGCCATCGATGGGCTCCGGATCGTTGGCGAGGCAAGCGAGAAAGCGAGCGTTATTTCTTTCCTGATCGGTGAGACGCATCCGTACGATGTCGGCACGTTGCTTGACCAGATGGGCATCGCCGTTCGGACCGGGCACCACTGTACCGAGCCGCTCATGGACCGCTATGGGATTCCCGGCACGGTACGCGCCTCCTTCGCTCTCTACAATACGCGCGAGGATGTGGATCGCCTGGTAGACGCGCTTCAGCGTATTCAACCCATGCTCGCATAAACTCTGCCGAAGCGATGAGTAACACCAGCATTCAAGAGCGCGAACGTCAGGTTGTCGACGAGTTTATGCTCTTCGACGACTGGATGGGCAAATACGAGTATCTGATAGAGCTCGGCAAAGATCTTCCGCTTATTGAGGAGAAGTACAAGACGGACGACTACCGCATCCGTGGCTGCCAGTCGAAGGTATGGCTTAGGCCTGATCGACAGAATGGCCGCGTTGTCTACCGAGCGGATAGCGATGCGATGATTACCAAGGGGCTAATTGCTCTGCTCATCCGTGTGCTCTCCGATCAGCCTGCTGAAGCTGTAGCCGAGGCTGACGTACAGTTTCTTGAGGAGATAGGCCTCAACGAGCATCTCTCCTCTACCAGAAAGAACGGCCTTAAATCAATGGTTCAGCAGATGAAGGCGTATGCAAAAGCCCTCGCCAACGGTGCTGAAGCCTGACCGACTCCCCCCGTACAACAATATTCTGAACGCTATGGGCGCAGAAATTACCAACCTCTCCGACGATATCGAACTTGAAGACCGTATCGTGGAGAGTATCAAAGAGATTTATGATCCGGAAATTCCGGTAAACGTGTATGATCTCGGGCTGATCTATCGGCTTGATATTGCAGAAGATAAGACGGTGCACGTCACGATGACGCTCACCGCACCCAACTGTCCGGCGGCCGGCATTCTACCCGGCCAGGTTGAGCAAGCGGTGGGTAATACGGACGGTGTTGCAGATGTTGATCTGGAATTAACCTTTGACCCGCCCTTCACGCCCGAAATGATGTCCGATGAAGCCCGCCTCGAACTGGGCTTCATGTAGGCTTTTGTCATTTTCGTTGTAAAGGCACTGCTGATGCAGTATGCTCATACCATAGCAATGGCGCAGGAGCTCCTTGCCGATGGCCGGTCGGCAGAGGTAACCCGTATGCTGGAGCCACTCGTTGGCGAGAGTGCCTCAGGGGATTCAGCCTCGCAGTCGGAGCAGGCTATGCTGCGAGCACTTCTCGCGCAGGTGCGGACGCTACGTCACGGTGCCGCGCCTGACGCACTCGAACTTCTGCAGCCGTTTGCAACGCGCGCTCACCGTGCGGAGCTTAGTCCGGCAGCCCGTGCCGCCGTTGCCTGCTGGATGGGCTGGGCCTGCGCATGGCGCGACACCCGTTCTTACGATGGTCCACGTGCGCTGGCACTACTCGATGAGGCCCGTCACTTTTTCGAAAGCGAGCTCGATACAGCTGGCACGTGCTGGGCTCTGCTGGGGCAATCGCTGGCGTACAGCACAATCGACGAGTTCTCTTTGATGCAGCAAACGTTGCATCGCGCTGACGAATTGCAGGCGCGACTCAACGACCGCCTTATCTCGGCATGGATGACGGATTTGCGTATCCTGACGGCCGCCTATCGGGGTGCGTATGATGATGGATTTCGCATGGCCAGGGACCTGGTCGCAGAAGGTGATTCCCTCTCTGACCCAATGCTTATCTGTCACGGGTGGGCCTATGCATCAGCGTTTGCGCTGGAGCTCGGCCATCCGGCCAAGCAAGTGATCGAGGATTCTCGTCAGGCCCTCCGTGCTGCGGAGGGTGTGGTTGAGACGGCGGGCTACCCTCTTATCGCAGCGCTGCGTGCGGAAGCCGGCGCGATGATTCGCTCGGGGGACTGGGCCGCTACAGAGCGCCTGCTTGACACGGTGCAGCGACGCGTTCGCCATTACGCTACCGCCTCGCTGGTGCTCGGTCTTGAGTATGCACGGCTCGATATGGTGCGCTCCAACACCGACGCCGCAGGAAATCGACTGGAGGAGCTCTCTGCTCGCCTTCCCCATTTTGAGAGTCGCCTGCTGGCCTGCCGGCTGCGACTGGCGCAAGCGGCTCAGCTCCGCGCCGCGTTTTCGTACGATACAGCACGCGAAGCTGCACGGGAGGCGCTGCGACACGCGACCCGAACCGGTCACCGGGTCTTTGCTCTTCGCTCCCGTCTCTCTCTTGCGCAAACCGCTGTTCTTTCGGCTGACATAGCGGAAGCCGAGCGCCTGATACAGGAGATGGCTGAAGATCGCCATCTGCTGCGTATTCTACCGATTGCAGCGGACTGGTACCGCCTGCGCGGACGCCTGGCTGATGTGCAGCACGATCCAGAAGAAGCAGCCGCCTGGCATCGTCAGGCGCTGGCGACCTATGTTGCCATAGGTGACAAGGTAGGAGCTGCACGCCAGAAGCTGGCTGTCGCCTGTCACTCACCCGCCGATGCCTCCTCCCTGCTTGAAGGAGCGGCCAACACCTTCCGATCTCTTGATCTCGAAGAGATGGAAACTGCCATCAGTACCATGCAGGACGGTCTGGCGGTGGAGGGAGAACCCCCTTCGTGGGACGCCACCCTGATGGACGATCTCTCGCGCGCAGCGCTCTCACCTGTTCTGGTTGCCCACCACGTACATCAGGCCATGCGCAGGCGGCTTCCCTCCACGGATACCGCGCTGTATAGCACCCAGGGAAACAACTCGTGGAAACGCATTGGACCTACTACAAGCAGTCAACCCGCCTCGCGAGAGAACGGGCTTCCTCCCTCTTCGCTATCGCTCAATGATACGGGCGGCCGGCATTTTGCCTTCGCCACAACCGCCCCTGATGACGACGATGCGTTCCGGGCCATGAAGCAGATTGAGCCATGGAAACCTGTACTAAGGCTTGCGCTCACACAGTCACAGTTTCACCCTGTGGAGGACACGTGTGAGACGTGCGCCCCGGCAGATCCACCTGCCATACCCGGAGGGCTCGTCGTGGCGTCCTCCCGCTATGAGAACTTGCTCCGGCGCCTCCAGCAGGCCAGACAGAGCCACAGCCCGATTTTGCTCACTGGCGAACCCGGAGTTGGTAAGCGCACGCTTGCGCGCTATACCCACGAGATCAGTACCCCAAACGATGCACCGTTCATCACCGTCGACTGCACGAACGTTGAACAGGAGCATCTCGGTGAGCGGCTCTTTGGCCCTACCGGCTCCACCGGAAATGGGCAGGACTCGCCATCTGCATTTTGCGCCTTTGAGGAGGCGCACGGCGGTACGCTCGTTCTTCACCGTATTGAGCTGTTGCCGCGCGCAGCGCAATCGAGACTGCTCTTTACGCTGAACGAGGGCTTGATCACACCACCTGGATCGGCTGACCCTGTTTCGGTAGATGTCCGAATAATTGCCACGTCAACGGTCGATGCCGAGCAGCTCCGCGCGAAGCTTGACCGCGATCTGTTTTATCGCCTGTCGATCCTGCATGTGGCAATTCCGCCTCTACGCGAACGCCGCGAAGAGATACCGCTGCTGGTGCGGCATTTTCTCCGGACCTTCGTGCCCGAAACGGGTCCCATCCCGACCGTGAACTCTTCAGCCATGCGTATCTTGCGGGAAGCCTCCTGGCCCGGGAATATCCGCCAACTTCGAAACGAGGTGGAGCGTGCAGCCGATCCACTGCGAAATGAGCCCGCACCCATGCTGGATGCCTCCGACCTCTCGGAGACTCTCCTGCGACAGGCGCAGTCGGATTCTTCGACCCTATCGAGAGAGCTCGAAGAGTCGGACGCTACGCTCGCTGATGCGCTCGAAAGCATGGAGCGTTCCGTCATCCGGGAGGCCCTCGAACGATTTGATGGACAGGTGTCAACCGCAGCAAATGCGCTCGGAATCACAAGGCAGGGCCTCTACAAGAAACTTGAACGACTGGACATTAGCCTCTCCGAATTCCGCAAATCAGATTCTGCGCCGGCATAATACGGCCGTGCTCTCACTCAACGCAGTCAACCTATGAGCTCTACCGCATCTGAAACACCGCTGTCCCTCCATCTCAACCACGCCTCTGTTATGACAGCGGCGCTGGACGAGGCCGTGGAGTTTTACGAGAAGCTCATCGGCCTGGAGCTACGAATAGTGGAAGATGATCCGATCCGTGAGGGGCGGCGCAGGGCCATGCTCACGGATAGCTCCGGGAACGACGTGCTGGAAATTATTGAAATGTCGGAGCTTGCACACCCCTCTGTGCCCGGCCGCGGAAGTGTTCATCACCTCGGTTTTTCTCTGTCGCCGAGTGAGTGGAAAGCGCTGCGCTCGCGGCTGGATGCTGCCGGATACTCGTATCAGGAGACTATGAACCGCCTCTTCGTGCGGGATGCCGATGGGCTCGTACTCGAGATTGAGCAAGAGCCATCCAGTTAACACGCTATTTCCAGTCGTCGTCTGAAAGCACCGGAATATCCTCACCGATAAACACCTCCTGTCCGGCTTTTGTACGGGCGCCATCACCTGCCACGGGATCGGCCCAGCTTTCATCAGGATCGACGTAGGCATACTCACCATCGTTTAGCACCGGCCCGTTGAAGCGCCCTTCGCGCGGACCATTCTCCAGCTTGAGTACGCCACGCGGGCATACTTCCGCGCAGATCCCACAGCCCACACAGGCTGAGCGGATGATATTCTGTCCGCGTTGGGCATACCATCGCACATCGATCCCCATCTCGCAGTACGTGGAGCAATTTCCGCACGAGATGCACTGAGCGTTGTTCGTCGTAATGCGAAAGCGAGAATAGAAGCGCTGAAAGAGCCCGAGGATGGCCGCCATCGGGCAGCCAAAGCGACACCAAACGCGGTTACCCATGATCGGATAGAACCCGATGCCAATCACGCCGGAAAAGATGGCTCCCACGTAAAATCCGTACGCGGAGGCAAATGCATTGGAGAACCCACCGAGCAGGCCGCCTTCCATCGCGGAGTTGATCCAGAGAA
>SLED01000303.1 GCA_007124945.1 Salinibacteraceae bacterium
AGAGGCGCGGATCATCCATCTCGGGCTGAATGAGGACAAGATCGGCATTCGGGTGCGTGTAGTCGTAAGACCTGAAACCCGTGCGCATTCGAGAATGGATGACTGCACGGAATGTCTGCGAAAGCACGGCCGGGAGTCCATGCGCGACAATCCCTTCATCTACCGCTTCCATCGCTTCCGAGCGCAGATGCACGGGTACAATAGGATTGATACAGAAAAGAAGCTCCGCGCCCTCATCCAGTGCCACACTTGCGTGCACGGTGCGGCGTGCTACACCGTCAATGTAATGCTGGCCATCGATCTCCACCGGACAGTAAAACCCTGGCAGAGCAGTGGAGGCCTGAACCGCTTTCGAAATTGGCACATGGTCATGCTCCGCATCACCAAACGTCACAACGTCGGCAGAGTCAAGATGCATGGTCACAATCCTCAGTACCGTGCGAAGTGCTCGGAAGTCGTTCGTGCGCCCCTTCGTCGTAAGAATACGTGCGACGTGGCGCTCCAGCGGCTCATTGGTAAACAAACCTACTGGCAGAAGAGAACTGACACCAGCCAGGGACCCAAGCAGAGAAATATCCCACGGACGCTCCAAATGACGCCGAACGGCGTCAAACACCGCCCGAGGTACTTTCCGCAGTCTGCTACCATACTCACCGAAGGCGGGTGTAAAGAGTATCTCCGGACTTACGTTGAGCAGAGGATCAGCCTGGCTTACAACGGCGCGGCTCATCGTCCGTGGCGAGATACCATTGGCGAGAAGTGATGAAATCAGTGCACCCGAGCTAACCCCCACATACACATCGAAGGATGACGTATCGAGCCCCTCAACGGCATCCTCCAGGGCACATAAAGCGCCAATCTCGTATAGCGCGCCCTCAATTACTCCACCGGCACAGGCCAGTCCAATTTTTGACTTCCTGATCGTCCTCATGCAAGTACTTGTTGCTTAGTGACGTTTTGATACATACTACAGCGCCTCGTGGAAGCGCTTCCCGCACATCCGATAGCGAGCAAAATAACGCCGTAGATACGCCCTATGGCGCGTCCTGCCCGAAGTAAAAGAGCCCTCCCGATCAGTATTACTTCTCGTTTTCCAGCAGTTTGGCCAGCGCTTCCACCTTCTTGGAGAGGTCATCTACCTGATCGGTGAGCTTCTGAACTTCCGACTGGGTAGGCACACCAAAGCGTTCCAGCGCCGCTTCAATCGTCTCCGAAACGGTGGCATTAACCTGGGCCGAGACCTCACCTACCTGTGACGACACCTCGCTACTCTGTTCTTCCACTGCCTTAGATACGTTCTCTATTTGCTTACGCCCTTCCTTCTCGTAGCTCTCTCCGCGTTCAATAAGCGTATTGAACAAGCGCGAGCCCTCCTCTTCGGCAGCGGAAAGAGCACCCAGTCCTGCCAGCCAGATCTCCCGTCCACGTTCAGCAAGCTCGTCCGGAATAAAGTCAGTACGCTTCGTCTGATCCTTCTTTTTGTCAGCCATGTGTGCCTCCATGCTTGATGATGAATTCAGATCGCGAACTACTGCTCCTCGGCCTGCTCGACAAGAGCGTCAATTGTATCCTCCAACTCCTCTAACCTATCCTGTAACGTATCAATATCATCCCTTGATGCAAGCCGGGCCGCTTTTGATACACTTTGTAGGGATTGCTCAATTACCCCTTCTAAACCCGCCCGCAACTGGTCAAGGCTCGAGTCCAGCACAGCATTTCCCTGTCGTAGCAAATCGTGCAGGAATTCGGCCGAAAAAGCAACCGGACCCCGTTTCCCTTCTTCAAGAATTACGGTCGTCAACGTTTGGGCGGTGATGTCCTCGCCACTGACATTGTCAATGACCTCAACTCGCTCCCCGTCCTGCACAAGTGCGGCAATATCGCGCAGCGATACGTACGAACTCGCCTCTGTGTCGTACAGCTTTCTGTTTTCGTATCGTTTTATGGTACGCATTAAGGTCAATCGCGTTGTCCAGGTAACTTGCGACGTGCTATAACGCAGTGCGTCATAAGTTCCACCCGCAGCCACTGATCTTCATTGCGGCTGCTTCAACGCGTTCACCTTTCTTGCGGACATCGTCATGCGCCACCACCCCGGTCCATTACGAGGGTGACCGGGCCGTCGTTTACAAGCTCCACTTGCATCATGGCCCCGAAGACACCGGTAGCTACCGGGCGGCTGAGATGCGTACCGAGAGCGTTAACGAATTGCTCGTACAGCTCCTCCGCTTTGTCGGGGGATGCTGCCGCACTAAAGGACGGGCGATTTCCGCTCGAAACGGCATCTCCATACAGCGTGAACTGTGGAACGACGAGCGCCTCACCGTCAATATCGGAGAGGGCGTGATTCATGTGTCCCGCCTCGTCCGAAAAAATCCGAAGCCGCGCACATTTACGGGCAAGCCAGCGGGCATCGTCCCCGGTGTCATCTTCGTGTACACCGAGCAGGATTAATAAGCCCTGGCTGATTGCACCCACGGTTTTACCATCGACAATTACGGCTGATGAACTTACGCGCTGTACAAGTGCTCTCATGCGGTTATTTTCCGTGATGAACTGGTCTTCAGTTTTCTGCGAGTCTGTGTGACTTCAGGTAGGCAACAAACTTACGGAGTGCACGCCCGCGATGGCTGATACGATTCTTTTCCTGGGGAGCAAGTTCAGCAAAAGAGTGTGTGTAACCCTTCGGAACGAAGAGGGCGTCGTATCCGAAGCCATGCTCTCCTCGCTCTTCAGGAATGATTTCACCGCGACAGACCCCTTCGAAGAACCTGGTGCCGTTTTCGTCCACGAAAGCCAACACCGTACGAAACTGTGCGTCAGGCACCGTATGGCCGCGCATTTTTTCTTTCAAGTGGGCTCGATTTTCGGCGTCGGTAGCGGTAGGTCCCGCAAATCGGGCGGAGTGCACGCCAGGAGCTCCATCGAGGGCATCTACCTCCAAACCCGTATCATCTGCAAGGACAGGCTTCTGGTACCGATGATACCACGCCTTCGCTTTCTTCTCGGCATTACCTCGGAGTGTGGGCCGATCTTCCTCTACGTCAGGTGGGTTTTCGAGATCGGCTGCGGTTAGCAATCGAACATTTTCTCCTGAAAGAAGCGCGTTCAGCTCCGCTGCTTTGTGCGTATTTCCAGTAGCGAGGATCAATTCGAGCATGATAAGGGTGGCTTATTGCGGCTGTTGGCCAGTCTCCACAGAAACTTTAGCAGAATAGTCCGGTTTTTTTGGATCCTTTTGGCGGGCGAGGCGGTCTTTGTCTCGCTTTCAGCACGGCTATCATACAATTTCAGCAGACTCGAATCAACGGAGGGATTTACATTGGCAAGGAATCAAGCAGGAGTAGGTGTTAAAGTTCGTGATAAGGAGAATATCGACCGGGCGCTGCGCCGCTTTCGGCGACAGGTGAATCGGAGCCGGGTGCTGCGCATCTATCGGGACAAGATGGCGTTCACGAAACCATCGGAAGAGCGTCGTATCGCGCGTGAGAAAGCGCGGCGCAACTCCCGTCGCCACTCGCGGAAGCGGTATTAAGCAGCTGCCAATGTAGCGGATCCACGGGATCCACAAGCATTCGAAAGCCCGCGCCGACAATGGTTGGCGCGGGCTTTCTTTGTTTGAGCTGCGTGTTGACTATATCGACAGCACGTCGTCGATGATAGAGTCCTGCTCCAACTGATGCACTTTCGCACTTCCGGTGGCCGGGCTGGCGCTCGCCGGTCGCCCCATGTAGCGCGCACGGCTCTCGCAATGCCCATGCAACTCCTCCAAGAGCTCGTTGAGTCGCGGCTGCACGAAGCTCCAAGCTCCCATGTTGGAGGGTTCCTCCTGAAGCCAGACGACATCGCGTGCTGATGCGTAGCGCTCCAGCTCCTTCCGGATGTCCTCCGACGGGAAGGGGTAGAACTGCTCGAGCCTTGTGATAGCGATCCTTGAAGCCAGCGCCTCATTCTCCTGCAGCGCCTTTGTAAGGTCGTAGTACACCTTGCCACTGCAGAGCACATGCCGCTCAACCTGCTCCGGCTGCGCATCTGCCGGAATCACCTCCTGTACTCCGCCGCTGGTAAACTCGTCCGGCGAAGAGACAGTCAGCGGATTTCGGAGCAGGCTCTTCGGTGTCATCACTACCAGCGGCTTCTTCACATCGCGCTTGACCTGCCGGCGGAGTGCGTGGAAGTAGTTGGCTGGCGTGCTGAAATTCGCCACGATCATGTTGTTCTCTGCGCAGAGCTGGAGGAATCGCTCTAGGCGCGCGGAGGAGTGCTCGGGACCCTGTCCCTCGTAGCCATGTGGCAGCAACAGCACAAGGCTGGAGGTTTGCCCCCATTTTTCCTCGGCCGCCGAGAGAAATTGATCGTACACAATTTGCGCCCCATTCGCGAAGTCACCAAACTGGGCCTCCCACAGAACCAACGCGGACGGATCGGCGACGGAGTAGCCATACTCAAAACCGCACACCGCGTATTCGGAAAGCAGGCTATCGAAAATAAGGAGCATCTCCTGCTCCTCCCGCATGTGGTTGAGCGGTATATACTCGCCTCCCGTTTTCTGGTCGTACAGCACAGCATGACGCTGGCTGAACGTAGCCCGACGCGAATCCTGTCCGGAGAGCCGCACAGACGTGCCCTCCAATAGCAGCGTGCCAAACGCCAGTATCTCGGCAAACGCCCAGTCGATGCGTCCTTCGTCGCTAAAGAGCTGATCGCGCCGCTTAAACTGGCGCTCCAGCTTGTGATGTACATTGAAGTCCTCAGGCAGGTTTACCAGCGCTTCCACCACTGACTTCAGATCCTCGCGCTTGGCGGTGGTATCCACGACGGGCAACGCGCCATGCTGCTGCCGGCGCTCTTCCAGATCCTCATACACATCCTCCGGATCCCGCTCCTTTACGTCCTCGGTGCGCTCGAAGGCTTCCTGCAGCTTATTCCGATAGTCGTCCAGCAGCTGCTCGGCCTCATCGGGCTCCATGGCGCCACGGCGCAGCAGGCTCTCGGTATAGATCTTCCGCGGCGAGCGCTGGTTCTCAATTTTGTCGTATAGCAGCGGCTGCGTATAGGTAGGCTCATCGCCCTCGTTGTGGCCGTGGACACGGTAGCAAAGCATGTCGATGACCACATCTTTGTTGAAGACCTGCCGGTAGTCGAGCGCCAGGCGGGCTACACGTACGCATGCCTCAGGGTCGTCGCCATTGACGTGAAAGATTGGCGCCTGAATCATCCGCGCGATGTCTGTAGCGTAGGTAGTGCTCCGCGCGTCCGACGGCAGGGTCGTAAATCCGATCTGGTTGTTGATAACCAGATGCACTGTGCCGCCGGTCTTGTAGCCACGGAGCTGACTGAGGTTGAGTGTTTCGGCAACCACGCCCTGCCCCGCAAAGGCCGCGTCTCCGTGAATGAGCAATGGGATTACCGATTCGAGATGATCGCCACCCTCTCCATTCGCATGATTGCGTCGCAGGGCTTCCTGTCGAGCGCGCACCATACCTTCCACAACCGGATTTACCGCCTCCAGATGGCTCGGGTTGGAGGCAAGTGTGACATCTACGGTGGAGCCGTTCGGGCTTTCGTACGTACCGCGCGAACCGAGGTGGTACTTCACATCCCCCGAACCCTGCGTGGTATTCGGGTCGATGCTACCCTCAAACTCGGAAAAAATCGTCTCGTATGGCTTCCCGAGAATATTCGCCAGTACGTTGAGCCGTCCCCGGTGAGCCATCCCGATAACGACTTCTCCGACCTCCTGCTCGGCAGCATCGGAGAGTAGTGTATCCAGGATGGGAATCATGGTCTCGGAGCCTTCGAGCGAGAAGCGCTTGTGACCGATATACTTGGTGTGGATGAAGCGCTCGAATGCCTCCGCCGCGTTTAGCCTGGTGAGGATGCGCCGCTGCTGATCCGGCGTGATCGGCTCGGTCATCCGCGTGGGCTCGATACGCTCCTGCAGCCAACGCCGCTCGCCCGGGTCGGAGATATGCATAAACTCCATCCCGACCTTCCGCGTGTAGGTCTGCCGCACAATATCAAGAATCTCGCGGAGAGGGAGCTCGTCTCTCCCTCCAAGCCCTCCCGTAACAAACTTGCGATCGAGGTCCCAGATGGTAAGCCCGTACGAGGCCGGATCGAGCTCCGGATGGAAGTTACCCTCATGGCCGAGCGGATTCACATCCGCCTGCAGGTGTCCCCGCACGCGGTACGCGCGGATAAGCTGCAGCACCTTGGCCTCTTTCTCCACGATAGACATCTCGTCGCCCGTGCGCGTGCCGATCTGCGGCGTCGAATCGTGGCTTAGCGAATACGGCTGGTACGGAATGCTGAGCGCCTGGAAGACGTCCTCGTAGAAAGAATGCTTGCCCAGGAGCAGTTCGGAAACGTGGGCGAGAAATGCTCCGCTCTCGGCACCCTGAATTACGCGATGGTCGTACGTGGAGGTGATGTTCATCACCTGCGCAAGCCCTGTCTTGCTCACCACCTCGGGCGGATACGCATGGTACTCGGGCGGGTACCCGATGGAACCCACCCCTACGATAACCCCCTGCCCCGGCATCAGCCGCGCAACCGAGAGCGACGTGCCGATCATGCCAGGATTGGTGATCGTAGCCGTCGTCCCCATGAAATCGGAGATCTCCAGATCGCCCCCACGGGCCCTCCGGATTAAATCATTGTAGGCACCCAGGAACTGAGCAAAATTGAGTGAGCCGGCATCCTTTACATTCGGCACGAGCAACGTGCGCTTTCCGCGACGCTCGATGTCGATGGCCAGCCCGAGATTAATCTGCTTCGGAATTACATGCTGCGGCGTGCCGTTCTCGTGTCGGAACGTGGTGTTCATATTCGGCACTTTCTGCAGCGCGCGCACCACGGCGTAGGCGATGATGTGCGTGTAAGAGACCTTCTCTCCTCCAATGTAGCGCTGATACTCGTTAATCAGCTGACGATTCTCAGCAAGCAGCTTTACAGGCACATCGCGTACAGAAGTAGCTGTCGGCACACCGAGGCTGGCCTCCATGTTCTCCACGATCTTACCGGCAGGCCCACGAATGGGCTTTACCTCTGCCTCATCGGGATCCACGGAAGGCGCTGAAGCCGGCTTGATGGCCTCGGTAACTGCCCCGTCGCCCTGACGCGCCTCTGCCGGCTTGCGCGGTGGCTTTTTCGCTGCCGGCTCCGGGCGCTGAGCGGGAGCTTCAGTCGGCTTTTCATCGCCGTCAGCCTCCGGCGAAGCAGTCTCGGGGGCAACTACAAAGGTTTCGTTCGGACGGTAATCCGAGAAAAACTCCTGCCAGCTTTCGCTGACGCTGTCAGGATCCTCGAGATACTGCCGGTATAATTCGTCGATATACCCAGTATTGAATCCAAGTAGGCTCACTGGAAAGGTAGATTGGTTCTGAATTGAGGAGTACTGCCCCTACGATGCCCGACGGGTAAGGATTCCCGTCGATACGCACGCGTAAGAATCGGCCCAAACGCAGGCTGCAAACCTATAGCCAGCCTTCTGATTTGTACCATTCTATTGTCTGCCTTATTCCACGGTCGAGCGGTACGCTGGGGTTATAAGCAAACGCACGGCGGGCTTTGTGGATGGAGCACATGGTACAGGCATTTCGGATTTCACGCGCCTTTTCCCTGTTAAGTGGCGGATACTGGCCCAGCAACTTCCCCCCCAGCTCTACCACCGCTCCGATGGCCTGGATAAGCGGTCCGGGCACCGGTACGGTAACGGCCCAAGAGTCGAGAGCGTCGGTGGTAGCCTCTTTGATCTGCTGCCACGAATAGAACGCCTCGGAGCCGAGAAAGAACGTTTCGCCGGACGTCTCTGGATGCTCTGCAGCATCAATCATACCGCGCACTAAATCGTCCACATGTACCAGGCTCAGTGCAGGTTCTGACGCATTCCCACCGACAACAGGGCAGAGGCCACGGCTTACGGTCTGGAAGAACGTGTAGATGTCCGCTTCTCGCGGTCCATACACGGCTGGCGGCCGAACGATCGTGATGGGTAACTGCTCCATGTAGGAGGACTCCATCTGATGGCGGTCCGCGAGTGCCTGCTCCATCTCTGCCTTACTCCGCCCATACCGGCTAATGGGCCGAAGCGGAGTTTCTTCCGTTGCCATTCCTGTATCGCACGCACCAACAGCAGCCAGGCTGCTGGTTACCAGGACCTTCTTGACCGCTGGATTCGCAGCCTTAATGGCACCCATCAGGTTGAGCGTGGCGGTAACGTTGGCCCGCTCGAACGCTTCCCACGTTGTTGCCCGTGTAACGCCCGCTACATGATAGACATAATCGACGCCTTCCAGCGCCTCCCAGAGAAGCTCAACGTCATTCAGATCCCCACGAACGGGTGTAATCTCCAGGCCCGATAACCATTTCGGCGAGCTCCGAATGAGACACCGCACCTCGGTGTATCCTCGATCCAGTAGCGCCTCTACCAGGTGGCTTCCGATAAAACCGGTACCCCCAGTTACAAACGCTGTTTTGCTTCGGTGTTGGTCAGATGTAGACAAAAGTGCAGTCTCTCAAGCGAATTAGGAGTGCGAAAACGAAAGGTGAGGATTAAGGATGATTGCTGCTACAGCAGATGCGTTACTGGCGTCTTTGAATGCGCTACACCGACAGGGAGTCCGGTTCTCGCTCTCCGGCTCTGATTGACGAAGTTCTGGCCGCATCTGACATCAGCTCACTGGCGAAACTACTGCTGTGCCGTTAGTGAGACTACATTTTCAATATGTTGCGTGTGCGGAAAGAGATCAACCGGTTGTACGTCTTCAATTGTGTAGGCACCTGAAAGCATGGAAAGGTCCCGGGCTTGCGTCTGGGGATTGCAGCTCACATACACAAAACGAGGCGGGCGAAGAGCCCGGATCTGTTTGACGACGTCTGGGTGCATTCCGCCACGGGGCGGGTCCACCAGCAGGACATCCGGGCGGCCATGCTGCTCCACGAAATCGGCGGTGAACAACTCCTTCATATCTCCCGAGACAAACGAGCAATTGTCCACTCCATTCAGCTCTGCATTAGTTTTTGCATTAGCGACAGCCTCTTCAACGAGCTCCACGCCCACCACTCGTTTCACAGCGTCGGCAATGTAGATAGAGATGGTTCCGGCTCCGCAATAGAGATCATATACGAGATCGTCTGGCTGAAAATTACCGAATGATTTCGCGACCTCGTAGAGCCGTTCAGCCTGCCGCGTGTTTGTCTGGAAGAATGCGTTCGAGGCAATCTGGAAACGATAGGAGCCAATCTTGTCGTGGATTACGCCGGGGCCGTAAATGGTGTGGATCGCCTCTCCAAACGCTGTCTGCGCAACGCCAGTGTTGATGGTATTGACCAGCGTGGTAACCTCTGGAAATTCGCGCTGCAGAAAGCCAGATAGGAGCTCCATTCGCTCCTCGTCATAGCCGTTGGTCACCAGGTTGACCATGAGGTCTCCTGTATTGGCAGCCTGCCGGATGACCAAGTGTCGCAGGAATCCCTCATGCTTTCGGATATGCCAAGGCGCCCATTCATGCTTCTTCGCAAAATCTCGGACTCCGTTCACCAGCCGCTGGCTCACTTCCGATTGCAGATGGCATTCATGGAGATCGAGCACTTTAAATGGATTACCGGGCACGTGAAGCCCCAGCGCAAAGTCAGTGTCAAAGTCCTTGCCCGTCGCAATTTCCTCCGGCGTCAACCATCGCTGCGCGCTGAAGGAAAACTCCATCTTATTCCGGTAGAAGTAGATGTCCGGCGCGCCTATTGTGGGGCGGACCTCTACCTGCTCAAGGTCAAAACCGCCCTGATGTATCAGCGCCCCTTCTACGCTCTCCTTCTTCGCCTGCAGCTGAGCGTCGTACGACACGTGCTGCCACCTACACCCGCCGCAAGTGCTAAAGTAGTAGCACCGCGGCTCCGTGCGCAGATCGCTGGGCTCCAACACGTCCTCAATTTCGGCTTCGGCGTAGTTCTTTTTCTTCTTGTAGATGCGTGCGTTTACACGATCACCAGGTACGCCTTCCCGAACCAGCACTACGAACCCGTCGACACGCGCCAGGGCCATACCCTTGTCCGCAAACTTCTCGATGGTAAGCTCTATTGTCTTTCCCCGTTTGGGTACTGGGGATCCGCTATTGTTTGAACTCATGTCCTGCAAAGATCTGCTTTTGATGATTGCGCGCGAGGATTCATCCTTCGTTGTGCACCGGTAGCCTGCTGTCGAAGACCTCAGAGGTGGCAGTCGAGAGTCGCTTCATGGCCTCGAACTGGCCGAACTCTTCGCCGAGCATGTCTACCATCTCTACCTGCCGCCGGGCCAGAAACCGCGCCAGTGCCATGGTTACCAGTGCGCCCACATGCGGATTGCGCATCCGTAGCACGTTGAGATCCGGACGGAAGAAGCCCAGCACGGTAGTGTCCGTGACCGCCTGCGCGGTCTCCATTCGCCGGAAACTGTCGAGCAGCGACAATTCGCCGAATACGTCCCATTCACCCAGTTGCCGTAGCTCCTGCATGGTGCCCTGTTCATCCTCAATCAGCAATCGCACGCTACCCGACTGCACGATGTAAAGGCCCATTCCGGGGTCGTTCTCATAGTATAGAAATTCCTCTCGCCGGTATGTACGCTGGTGGGTTATCTCGGCCAGCTCGTGCAACGCGTTTCGGTTCAGCTCACGAAAGAGAGGTACATGGCTGAGCGCATGAATAATTTCCAGCGTCCGTTGATCGGCCGAGCGCTTCATGAGGCGATACGCCAGCCGCTGCACGCTTCGATAGGCAGAACGCAGAAGAGACATAGCTCTGTGGTCCGGTATTCGGTGTGATGGCGAGAGGTAGTGGCGCCAAGGTACAGTCTGGCAGACTAAAATGTATGCCCGATTCCGAAATGCAGGATCGCCGGGTTGGCGAAGAGCGTGCCCCGCGTATCGGAGGGCAAAATTTCGCGGCCGGGTGTGGCCGGATCAAAGGCGCGCCACCCCAGATCAAAGCGCGCGACCAGAAACTCCCAGGAGAGCCTCATTCCCACACCGGTACCAACGGCGACCTCCTCGAAAAAGGAATCGAAGCGAAACTTGCCGGTCTCCTGATCAGGATCATCTGTTTGAAAACCCGGGTTGCTTGGCCCGAACCAGACGTTGCCGGCATCCACGAAAACAGCACCGACCCAGTCAGCAGCGAGAAAGCTTCGGATAAGGGTATGACGCAGTTCCACATTAGCTTCCAGCTTGATGTCACCACCAAAGAGGTTCGTTCCGCCGGTAACCCCTGTATCTCCTTCCGAGAATGACTGTACACTTCCCGGCCCCAACTCTCGTAGCCTCCAGCCTCGCACACTGGCTGAACCGCCGCTAAAGAATCGCCGATCAAATGGCATTACGTTAGAGGGGCCGGTGGGCTGTCCGAACCCCATGTAAAGCCGGTTGGCCAGCACGGTACGGCTACCCAGAGGCCGATACTGCCGCATGTCCCCTTCAATCCGTATATATGGGCGGTAGAGCAATCCATCTCCGGTGCCAATGGGTAGCCGGCTGCTAATGGTGTCAGGTGATAGGACAAAGCGATCAAGCAAGAGCGGGATGTGACTCCCTACCTCTGCTACCGCTTCATAGCTGTACCCATCTTGGCGACGCAGCGGATCTACTGTAGAAGACCGCAAGGTATACCGCAGCGCATTGTTGAACTGCGGCTGGGTGTAATCCTCGAGCACCTGCGCGCGCTGCACCGGATCGGTGATAACCGGGTCGTCCGCCGAACCGATCAGCCGTTCGAGCACATCCGACTCGAAGCCCGAGAGCGTGTCCGGGTTGCTGAAGCTAACAGTCGGAATGTCGATGAGCGAGGTTACCGTGGGCGTGTGTTGCAGCTCAAGGCGAACCTGAGCACTCCCCCGCCCGCGTATGGCAAACCGGAGATCTGGACTCTGCAGCGTCAGCAGGCTAAAGGTGAGCCGGGTGCGGGCATCAAACAGGTTAAGGCGGTCATCGAGGCCGCCAAACGGCCACAGAAGATAGGGGACGCGCAGGGAGGTAGACGCCTCCAGCTGCGACGTCGTCAGGATCTGGCGGCTGATATCGCCGGCAATGGATCCCGAAAGTCGCACCTGAAACGCCTCCCCTGCTCCAAACAGATTCGCGTTGTTGTACGAGATTCCCAGTCCCGTACCAAGCTCATTGTCGAGTACGCCGAGCGCGCCGGAACGCTGCAACACAAAACTCTCTGCCCGAACGCGATTTCTCGGTCGCGTGCGCAGTTGTATGCGTTGCGGCAACAGCACGCCCTGCTCGTATTCCTCCTCATTGTCGGGAGACATGGCGCTGATATCGGTTAGCGCAAAAACACCCGTTGCCTCCAGGCGGCGCTTGGTGGAAAGAACAGCCGACTGATCGTACCAGTGCGTGGGTTCGAACTGCAACGCTCGGCGTATGAGGCGCGGACTGAGTTGTCGCTCCTGCTCAATGGAAACGATGAGCCGGCCGTCCCCGGGTTCGGGCCCGAGCATGAGCGTATCCTGCCGGGTGGGCGCATCAGGTTCGGGTCCGGTAACGTCCACATACACATCACCAAAACGGTATCGCTGCCCGGGCCGCACCTGCAGTGTCACGTCAAATGAATCGGGAGTCGCCGTTCGAACAATCGCCCGGATGGAGTCGCGGGCGACAGCTGCATAGCCTTCGTCTCTAAGAAAGGTGAGCAGGCGGCGGCGCTCCTCAAGAAGTAGCGGTTCAGAGTACCGCTGATCTTGCGTTCGGAACGCGAGTGCTCCCTCCTCCCTCCTATTCACCGGAATAACCGATTCGTCAACGAGCCTTCGGCGCTGCGATTCATCCAGCACATCCAGCCCATCATAGCTGATCTGGCGGAGATACGTTGGCTCACCGGGTTCAATTTCAAAAGCCACGCGGACGCGGCCAGGCGAGCCCAAGGTGTCAATCCGGGCGTTGACCGTGGCCTGTCGAAATCCTTCTTGCTGATACAATGCCGCGAGGCGTTCCACATCAGTGCGAACGACCGAGGTGTCAAGGCGAGCGGGCGGCTCGCCACTGGATTGAAGGGCTTGCCCTATGCGATTACCCAGCGCGCTGGAATCTCCCAGCTGGTACAGCCATACCCACCACGTGAATCCAGGTATGCCCAGAAATCGTCGGTTGGGCTCCGTACGAACCCGCCCTCGCAAGCGGCTCTTGGGAAACGCGTCCGCATTCTCGAAGACGACCTGACGCACCACCGGTGCCTGCTCCGAGGTGTCTGCAGAAACGGCCGTCAAGCTGTTGGGCCCATCGACGGCATCGCCTGCCGCACTCAGCGGAGCAAAGAAAAACAGAAAAGCGGCCGCACAAACGGCGCGCAAAAACGGAACCACGATACGCCAGGAGGAAAACTTCTGCGGGCAAATAAACGAATCCTCCCCGGGTGCGAGGCAAAAGGAATCAGTTAATCGGCTTCGAACAGGAAGTCGTCGTCGGCCGAGGGAAAGTCCGGCCATATCTCCTCGATACTCTCGTAGGGCTCGCCATCGTCTTCCAGCTCCTCGAGGTTGGCTATAACCTCCGGGGGAGCCCCTGTACGCTCCGCGTAATCGATTAGTTCATCCTGAGTTACAGGCCACGGGGCATCTTCCAGATGTCGCGCAAGGTCTAACGTCCAGTACATTGGGCAAGGGGTCAATTAGCCGATAATACAGCGTAGATACTGCCGCCCCCTCCGTTGGTGTTTCCGGCAGAATAGATTACGGCCAGAAGAAATTCAACCGGGATCAATGCTGAACCCCGTAGGACCGCCCGTACTAATCCATTGAGATCGTAGACTGCTCGGTGGCCATCACCAGCCGGTGATACTCACGGGGTGACATGCTCGGTGCAAAGAAGCGCGTGGGATTAATCGGTCGATCGTCTTCGTTTCGGACTTCATAATGCAGATGCGGCCCGGTTGATCTTCCCGTATTACCACTCAACGCAATCTTCTCACCCCGGGACACCTCATAGCCCGGGCGAATATGTGAGGGGATCTCCGACAGGTGAGCATAGAGCGTGTTGTACCCGGCGTCAGGATGATCGATTACCACGTATTTGCCATAGCCTGCATTTCGCGTGGCCTTTCGCACAACTCCGTCACCGGTGGAGTAGACCGGGGTACCCACATCAACTAAGATATCAACGCCGGGGTGATGCCGGCGAACCTGTAAAATCGGGTGGTACCGTTCTCCAAACCCTGAGACGATAGGCCCGTCGGTAGGCATAATGGCCGGCATCTGACGCATCCGCTCCTGATGAGAGGAGGCCAACCGCTTGAGCTCCCGGAAGCTTCCGCTCTGCAAACTTGCCTTGCGCTCCAGCTCATCCAGATCGCGAGAGATAGCCCGGAGCAACGACGCTGAGCGCGCACCATAGACGTTGTAGCGCTCTCCATCATCCGCCCCCCCAACGCCCACCTGACGCACGTCGTCCGGAATGCGCTCAGCCTGGAAAACTGTCCGGTACAGCGCCTCATCTGCTTCAGATAGCTCGGCGAGCTCGCCAGAAATAGATTCAATGCGCTCACGCACATCTATAAGCTCCTCCTGCAACGCCTCATTCTCGGCCTTCAGCGTTGCCTGCTCCATGGACGGAACGACACCATCAAAAACAAAGGTTAGAAGAACAGCAATAATCAGTAGCGCTCCTCCAATACCACCGCGGCGCAACCAGACCTTTTTCGGGTCAGGGCTAACTTCTACAAAAGAACACGTCTCGTGGTCGTAGTAGAAATACTGGTTCTTCGACATAAAACCGGGTCCGATTCAGCGTTGGCGCAGAAAATTCAGCTTATTGGGAAGTATCGACGGGCAGCTTCAACCGTATAAATGCATCGCGCAATTTTTTTACTCCAGCGATGCGCCACTGTAGCGTACACCTGTGGCAAAGAACGGCAGAAGATAGCCGAGTTAGACGATAGAAGCAAGCGATGTGCGCGTTTACCGCACGAAATCACGCATGCGCGCCTGCATTAACTAAAAACGAGCACTGGGCAGCAGCACTCTTCGCCTATCATTCATAATCGTGCTCGAAATACTCTACAGCGCGTCGAGGCAACGGACCCTTGCGCTGCTTGATCCGCTCCTCCAGTCGATTAGCAAAGACTTCTGCAGGATCGTAGCCATAATGGCGTAGCAGATAATTCATTGCAATCACCTCACATATGACGGTAATATTTTTACCAGGGGTGATCGGGATCTTTACCATCGGCAACGACACATCAAGGATTGTATGCATATCCTCTATCATCCCCAGACGCGTGTACTCCTGTGAGGAGTCCCACAGATGCATGTTGACCACCATCTCTATCCGCTTCTGAAAACGGATGGCTCGAATTCCGAACATGGCACGCACATCTACCAGACCGAGGCCTCGCACCTCCATAAAGTGCTGGACGAGATCTGTGCCTGACCCCATAAGCAAATTCGGCTCCTTGCGCGTAGCGATGACAACATCGTCGGCTACGAGCCGATGTCCACGCTCCACCAGGTCGAGTGCTACCTCGCTCTTCCCGATTCCCGCCTTGCCCATCAGGAGAAGCCCGACGCCGTACACGTCCACCAGCGCCCCATGCACCGCAATTTGATGGGCGAACTGATCCTTCAGATAATCCCGGAGCAGATCGATAAACTCCGTGGTCGGCTCTGGCGTGCTGAGCACCGGAACACCTGCCTCTTCAGCGAGATCGAGAAAACCTTCGGGTGGCCGGTTGCCTGCGGTAAAAATGATACAAGGAATCTCAAACGCAAAGATGCGCTGCAATGCATCACGGCGGGCATCCAGCTTCATGCTGTTGAGAAACGCCGTTTCCGTATTACCTATAACATGCACTCGCTGGTAGGTGTAGAGGTCCACGTACCCTGCCAGTGCCACACCCGGCCGATGCAGGTACGTCTCGGTTACGCGTCGCTTGGCGAGGTCTACTTCGCGGGTGAGCACCTCAACTCCCACGCCCACGTGCGTCCGGAGGTGGGCCACCATCGTCTCGACGGAAATGTACTCCTTCCTGAATGGCTGCGCTTTGTGTGGCATGGACGGCGAGATATTCTGGCGGAGGTATTTAAGATAATCTTACGGCACTTCCACTGTCTCCATCACCTGCTCAACAAGATCATCGCTGGTAACCTCCTCGGCTTCCGCCTCGTAGGAGGGCACGATGCGATGCCGAAGCACATCGGGCGCGATGCTGCGAATATCCTCCGGAGTAACGTACGCCCGCTGTTGAAGAAAGGCATGCGCGCGTCCGGCAAGGTTCATGTTGATGGTGGCGCGGGGTGACGCTCCAAAGCTAATCAGCCGCTGCAGCTCGGGCGTGCCATAGGAGGCTGGCTCACGTGTAGCCATCACCAGATCAACGATGTACTGCTCGACACGCTCGTCGATGTAAAGGTCGTTGAGCACGCGACGAGCATCGAGAATCCGCTCTGGTGCTACCACCTGCCGTACTTTAGGAGGCGGCCCCGTTTGCGCCATCCGACGCATGATTTCAAGCTCGTCTTCCCGAGATGGATACGAAACGAGGATCTTCAGCATAAAGCGATCTACCTGCGCCTCGGGCAACGGATAGGTGCCCTCTTGCTCTATTGGATTCTGCGTGGCCAGCACGAGAAACGGTTCCTCCAGAGGGAACGTGCTGTCACTAATCGTGACCTGCCGCTCCTGCATTGCTTCCAGAAGTGCCGACTGTACCTTGGCAGGAGATCGGTTCACCTCGTCGGCCAGAATGAGGTTCGAGAAAATCGGCCCCTTCTTGATCGAGAAGTCGCCCTCTTTCTGATTGTAAATGAGCGTCCCTATCAGGTCGGCGGGTAGCAGGTCAGGCGTGAACTGGATTCGCTGGAAGCTTGTGCCAATAGCCTGGGCGAGCGCGCTGACCGTAAGCGTCTTGGCCAGCCCCGGCACACCCTCCAGCAATACGTGGCCTCGAGCCAGCAACCCTATCAGCAGGCGATCGATCATGTATTGCTGCCCGACCACCACCCGAGCAATCTCTTCACGCAGATCGTTGACGAACTGGTATTCGTCTCGAAGGCGCTCATTAACGGCAGAAAGATCAAATGAAGGCATGAGCTCGAGATATGCTGGTATGAGACGCGGCAAGAATATGGCTATATGCCGCGAAGAACGTGACTGAAAGTTAAGCGCTGAAGGCTCCCAATCAAGCTGTGCGCACAATAGCACTGCCGAGTAGACAGTCTGGGAGCACGATCATATCCCTGTGAGGGCTACAGTAGCAACACCTCTGCCGCGGCGTCGAACGACTCACGAAGCCCGGCTGTAATGCTATCCAGACATCGATCAAGCGCGAGTGCCTGGCCGGCTACGAGCACAGCATGTCCGCGCCCGGTAAGGCACGCGCCGTACATTCCATCCGCGGTCCGTTCACGGACCTCGCTTACCACAAAATCGGTGATTTTGTCGGTTCCGTTCCAGTCATCGCGCAGTGAATGATGCGACATCAACAGTAGCGCACCAAAGAGTTGCCAATCTTTCTTCTTGACCGCCTTCACCAATCGCTGGACGCGCCGATTCTCTCCCACCAGATGGCGGGCTGTCGCGCGATGATGCTCTGGCAACACGTCGAGCGCACGCGCTAAGTTGCGATGCTCAAGTTCGCTGAAGGAAGTCAGCGGAGACAGGTCGCTCTGGTTTAGGGCCCGTAGAGCCTCCAGTGCCCGATCATGCCGGGCTTCGTGATAGGACGGTGGCTGAACGGGCTCCTCTCCTACCGTGATAAGTGCCCAACGAACTTCGGAGCGCGGAGGCGCTTCCAGCGGCAAATGTTCACATTTTCTCGTATCGACGAGCGTTAGGTCGGGAGGTGAAGCCGCCTGTACCGCAAGCGGATAGGCCGTGCTGTACGGCACTTTAGTACATGACGAAAGCACGCTACGAATTAGCTGCGCTGTATCACCATCGCTTCGCGCAGCCACGTCTGCTCCCAACAGTTTCTGGAAAGCCCGAGTTGTTGCCACGCTTAATGCGGTGAGTCGGGCATCGATGCAAGCCGGAGGCACGGCGCTCGCCACTACCGCCTCCACCGATACACTCGCGCCCAGTCTGCGCAGGGTCTCGCGAATAACGCAGACCCACACAGGCTGCCCCGAAACCGCCTCTTCTACCGCCTTCACCGACCAGGTCCACTCCCTCAGGTCATTCGTGTGAACGATGCGGGAGACGCTTCCGTCAATGGGTCGAAGGGCTACTGCCACACCAAAAGCGGTGCCCATCAACACCGCAAACCCTTCCATGTACTGGGTGTGCCCGGCAAGAAGTCCAAGGCTACCGTGGGCGAATCCCGTGGTCACTGCCCCGCGCTCGGCACCCCTGGCCTGCATTGCTTCCCATGCCCACCTCTTAACATCGTCGGGCGACGGGGCTGTATCTCCCTCCATTCGTTCCATCGCACTCCGGAATGACGCAACATGCGGATGCTCCGGCGCCTGCGAGGTAACCTTAGTACTGGATCCAGACGTGGACATGAAAACGAAACGACGGTGGAAAATCAGGTCGGACGCAACGTAAACCCATCGTGTAAAGCCTGTGTGCTCCTACGGATCCTTTGGATTGGGTGTTGAGCGATCCCCAGTTCGGTTGAAAAACTCGGGTGGCAATGCGTCGGCCAAACGCTCACCTCCCACCACCCCGAAATCCAGTGTGCGGATGGGAAAGGGAATCGTAATACCGCTCTCGTCAAAAGCTCTTTTCAGCCGCATGATTGACTCGCTCTGGGCTCGCAAAAAGTCAACCTGCCGGTTGAAGGGCACCCAAAATCGGATGACGAAATCGATGGAGCTATCGCCAAAGCCATTGTAATAGAGGTCCACGCCAGTTCCATCCTCGCGAAAGGGGACCTCTTCAATCGTCTCGACAGCAAGCTCTCGTGCCCGCTCCAGGTTATCGCCATAGGCCACGCCACAGGCCAGATCGATACGGCGGCTGCCCGTGCGGGAGTAATTGATGAGGGGAGCCTGCAATACTTCTTTATTTGGAATTACCACGATCTGCCCCTGAAACGTGTTCAGATGGGTAGATCGCAGGTTCACCTCCCGCACCGTTCCTTCATAGCCGTTCGATGAGATGATTTCCCCTTCGCGAAACGGACGGCGGATGGCCAGCAGCACACCGGAGATGAAATTTGCCGCCACATCTTGAAAGGCAAAACCAATAGCCAATCCGATGATACCCGCACCGGCCAGTAGCGTCGCTACCACCGTACCCAGTCCCACCACGGTGAGCGCAATAAAGAGACCTATCAGCAAAACAGCTACCCGCGAGAGGGAGACCGCGAGATTGTTGACGTGCCGGTACTGAGAGACGCGGTCCATCGCTACTTTCACTCCTTGCTGCACGTACTTGCTCGCGTACAGCGTCAGCGCGATTACAATGATGGCTATCAGAATGTTGGGCAGCAGCGCGATAAGCTCAACATACCAGTCGACGAGCTTATCGATCAGCGGTTGGATTGCAGAATCCATGGTATCATCAGCATCTGGTCAGAATGGGCGCAGAGCAACGTGTAAGATGACCTATCTCACACCACAACGCCAACCTATCCTGCTGCACAGGCCCCTTCAAGGGCGTTCCGAGATTGTTGCAGAGCTTAGCCCAGGCGCTCGCCCTCTTCGATCGCAAAACCGTTCACGAAATCAGCAGCTGCCATACGCTGTTTACCCTCTTGCTGAACAACTGTTAGCTCTACGGCGCCTTGGCCACATCCCACCAGCAGCCGCCCACCCACATCCAGCACTTCACCTGGGGCACCGTCACCATTGTCTGCAATTTGTGATTGATACACCTTCAGCAGGGTGCCCTCATGCTCCGTCCAGGCCCCCGGATAGGGCGAGAGGCCACGGATAAAATTGTGCACCTCCTCTGCCGACCTATCCCAGGCAATCTCGCAATCTTCCCGATGAATCTTAGGTGCGGGGGTGGCCTTCGCGTCATCCTGCGGCTGTGGATCCACCGCGCCGCGTTCGATCAATTGAACAGTTTCGACGACTGCTTCAGCGCCCAGATGCTTCATGCGGTCATGCACTTCGCCGGCTGTCTCATCTGGCCCTACCGGCATCTTCTTCTGCAAGATGATGGAACCGGTATCTACTTTCGGCTGAAGAAAAAACGTGGTGACGCCCGTTTCGCTCACGCCATCCATCACAGCCCGGTTGATGGGAGCTGCGCCGCGATAGGCTGGTAGAAGCGATCCGTGCAGGTTGAAGGCCCCGAGACGTGCCTGCTCGTAGACCGCAGGGGGAAGAATCTTGAAGGCCACCACCACAATGAGATCCGGCTGGAGTGCCGCCACAGCTTCAGCGAAGGCTGACTCCTTCACTGATTCCGGCTGCAATATCCGTTCAATTCCATGTCGCTGGGCGGCACGTTTCACCGCCGTCGGAGTCAACTTCTGGCCGCGGCCGCGAGGCCGATCAGGGCCGGTGACAACCGCTACAGGCTTGTACTCATGCTCTACGAGACGATCCAGTGAGGGGACGGCGAAAGCTGGAGTCCCCATAAAAACAATGCGCATATCAACCTTCAGCAGATTTGTCTGGCCCGTTCGGCGAGCTTTCTGTCAGTCAAAACTCATCCCCAAACAGAGCTTCAACGAAGGCGCGACGATCAAAGACCTGCAAGTCTTCAACCCCTTCACCAACACCGATATATTTTACCGGCACCTTGAATTCGTTCGAGACACCGATTACGATACCACCCTTGGCGGTCCCATCGAGCTTCGTGAGCACGAGCCCGGTTACGTCGACCGCCTCGGTAAACACTTCAGCCTGCCGGATCGCGTTCTGCCCTGTGGAAGCGTCCAGCACCAGTAGCACCTCATGGGGAGCATCGGGGATCTGCTTGCTCATGACGCGCTTAACCTTGGCGAGCTCATCCATCAGGCCGCGGCGCGTGTGCAGGCGGCCTGCCGTGTCGATAAGTACCACATCAGCGCTACGCGCCTTGGCGGCGGCAAGCGTATCAAAAGCTACTGCAGCCGGATCTGACCCGTGAGCCTGTTTGATAAGGTCTACACCTGCCCGGTTGGCCCAGATCTGCAACTGCTCGATAGCCGCTGCACGAAACGTATCACCGGCGCCAAGCAGGACCTTGCGCCCTGCCTGCTTATAGCGATGTGCCAGCTTTCCGATGGTTGTGGTTTTGCCTACGCCATTAACGCCCACAACCATGATAACGTGAGGCGAGTGGGGCAGCTCGGCGTCAAAGTCAGCCGGCATCTCCGGCTCCTGATCCAGCAGTAGCGTCGCAATTTCCTCGCGAATGAGCTGGTTCAGTTCACCCGTCGACACGTACTGATCACGTTCGACTCGCTCCTCGACCCGGTCGATGATATCCAGCGTCGTTTTTACTCCAACATCACTCGTAACGAGTACCTCCTCGAGATCGTCAAGCACGGCGGCATCCACCTCGTCCTTGCCGCGGACCATGCGATCAAGCTTTCCGAAGAAGCTGGAGCGCGTTTTTTCCAGCCCTTCCTCCAGCTTCTCCTGTTCCTCTTCGCTGGTTGCTTTAGATTTGCTACGAAAGCGATCGAAAAATCCCATAGAATTGCGTGTAGTGGGTTTACTCGCGGTTAGCGATTAAGCGGTGAGAGTTAACCGGTGTGACGGGCCTCGTCGGCGCGCCTGTCAGGAGCGGCCTTATCGCGAGACTGAACGCTGGCGACCGTGGAGCCGTCCCCCCCATCCAGCTCTGCGTCGGTTAGCGTCGGGGAATCTTCTCGCAGTAGGCGGAAGAAGCGCAAAATGTAAAGCAGCAGGGCATACAACATCAGGGCGGTGGTGACCCAAATGCACACCTCCAGCACAGGTGCATCGGCCTCCAGGAGAGCCGCTATCACCGTGATGGCGAGTGCACCGATGGCGAGCTTGCCCATCCAGATACTCATTACAACCCGCCCTGTGCGACGGGCCAGCACGAAACCTCCGGCTACGATGGTGGCATCTCGAAAAACGACGATCAGCAAGAACCAGAGCGGCAGGGAGCCCTGAAGAACCAGCGCCAGGGTCACCATCGCAGCAGCAAACTTATCAGCCAATGGGTCCAGCACTTTTCCCCATTCCGAGACTGTTTTTGACCAGCGGGCCAGCTTTCCATCAAACCAGTCTGACAGCACGGCCACAGCGCCCAGCCCAAAAATCCACGCTTTGGATCCATCAATCAGGATGAGATACGCCAGGGGTGGTACCAGTGCCAGCCGAAACAGACTGAGCATGTTCGGTATCGTCCAAAACCGCCCGAGATCCGGCAAGAGAGGTGCCGCCGATGCAGATGCAGAATTGGACATACGAAGGAACGCTAATGAAAAAAGTTATGGCGCTACCGCACACACAAGTTTTGCTTTACGCGAGGCTCATTGGATGGTTTAAGATACGGCCCCCCGAGAAATGGTGATACACCTGCGGCGTGAACAACGCACTAAACCGCGGTAAGGAGGCCGTTCTTTGCGGATGCCTACCGCTTGCTCGCTTCTTTCAACGTTTGCTTCTCCTCCTCACTTAGAGCGTCATACCCTTTCTCACTGATTTTGTCCAGTATCCGGTCGACCTCTTCCTCGGACGCGGTCGACGTTGAGGAGGATTTCTTCCGTTTACTACTGCTACCGCTACTGCTCCGGGAGCGACGGGGTCCACTGCTGGAGCCCGACGGCGCACCGGGCTGCGGGTCGCCAATGGAGAACCAGGATGTTGATTGGCTAAAGAGCCCTCCGTCACTCGGCGGTTTGGGTGGCGTTGCCCTGCGCGCAGCTCCGCCGACAAACAGGCCAGCCCACGAGGATAAATCATACCCGTGCTGCTCAGCCCGGGCAAAGGCAAAGCCCGTCAGCACGCCTCCCCAGTGCGCCGCCACCGCCGTATTGCTACCTGCAAGGGTCAGCAGATCGAGCAGCAGCAAGCCGCCAATAAGCCAGGTTACCTTAACAGGACCCAGTAAAAAGAGCCCGATTCGTTTGTCCGGGTAAAAGGTGGCCACTGCGGTCATCACCGCAAAAACGGACGCGGACGCGCCATAGACCGCATTTGCAGCGAAAATCGATGAGGGGAAGAGCCCGGTGAACACGATCATCAACAGACCGCCACCCATTCCGCCGAGAATGTAGATGGACAGTAGATGCGGCGACCCATACACCTCTTCATGATCACGCCCTAACCAGTAGAGCAACAGCATGTTAAATCCAATATGGATGAGCCCGCCCAGCCCAAGGCCCACATGCAGAAAGTTGTACGTTAGCAGTGTCCACGGCTGGAAGATAAACTCAAGTGGTGCCGGAGACAACGCCACGTATTGAAGCAGGAAGGACCGCACCCCGCCTATATGAGCCAGCACAATGGCCCAAACAAGATAGAATACAATATTGATGGTAAGAAGCAGCCGCATCGCGCGCGGCAGTGCTCTATACCATAACTGAAATCGATTCACAGCGTCTCCTCTATTCCGCTTACAAAAAGAATCCGGTACACCGAATTGACTCGGAGCCCTCCCGGATTGTGCGGTTGATACAGCAAAGAATTTGTAAGGTTTGCCCGGCAGGTCGGTTTATTGTTGCGCGACCGCGTTACAGCGCTGATCTAATACCGGAGCGTTTCCTTCGGTTTGAGGAAAGGTACCTGCCCCCTCCAGTACGTAAGCATAAGCGCCCCAAACGCCGCACCGCCCAGGTGTGCAAAGTGTGCCACACCACTCTGCGTACCGGTAACACCGTTGTAGAGCTCAAAAACAACCAGCGCCCCGACCAGCCACTTCGCCTTGATGGGCGCAATGAAGTAAAGATAGATCGGCTGGTTGGGAAACATCATCGCAAAGGCGATAAGGACACCGTACACACCACCCGATGCACCCACCGTTGGTACGTTGCCTCCCCAGATGACCGTCAGGTGCACCAGCGCCGCACCCACCACGCAGACGAAGTAAAAGATCGTAAATTTGTGGGACCCCCACACGTTCTCAAGCTGCATTCCAAACATCCACAATATGAACATATTGAAGAGGATGTGAGGGAAATTCCCGTGCAAGAAGGCGTACGTCACGAGCTGCCAGGGCCAAAAACCAGGATTCTCTGAGACCGTCCCGAAGATAGTCATTGCCTGGTCTCCCCCGGCAGGCGGATAGAGGGCGAGCATGTTCAGGAAGCCGGCCATGATTCCTGCATCGGTGGCCACCGCTACGTTCTGTGCGAGGAAGAGCAGAACGTTAAGGATCAGCAGATTCTTAATTACGGGCGGAAAAACCGAAAACTGCGTGGCTGGCTGATACGTGTTGCGTCTCATGCGGAAAGGCCGTGGTCAGAAAAAACGCAGCGCCGGGTGGTAAAAGTGGACGCCGGTGCTGCCGATATAAGGTGGAGCAAGGATTACTAAAGTAACCTGTTATAGGAACGGCTACAGGCCATGGTTGCAAAACGCACGCAGATTTGGATCAGCCTGTAGGCCGCACGCACTCACCGCACCCCAACGCGCTCTACTTGCTCAGTCTTTGAACCGGTTCGTTACCATCTCGCTGATTCTTTTCTGCCTGCTCGTGGGTGCAGCCGGTACGGGTTCTCTCGTGGTTTTGGAGCGGGAGGCCGCGCCCGTACCAGAGCTTGGAGAGCTTCGCTCGGGCACGTCTTCACTTCTGGCCCACTCGACGCGCATCCTGGATGCCAACGGCAACGAGATCGGACGGTGGTTCGAGCAGGACCGGACCTGGGTGCGGCTGGAAGAAATCGCCGAGCCCGTTGTCGACGCACTTATAGCAACGGAAGATCACCGTTTCGAGAACCATAGGGGTATCGACTACCGGAGGCTTGTTTCGGCCGTCTACCATACGCTGCATGGTTCGCGGCAGGGTGCCTCTACCCTCTCGATGCAGCTGGCACGCAACCTCT
>SLED01000113.1 GCA_007124945.1 Salinibacteraceae bacterium
CGATGGAAGAGGCACGCACGCTTTTTCTTGAGGGAGAGTACCGTGCGGTGGTGAACCTGCTCGCGGAAACCCCTCGCTCCCCGGCGACAGCCTACCTCCTTGGACGAGCGTATCAGTCGATGCAGCAACACGAGGAGGCAGCGGCCGCGCTCATAGAGGCGGATACGACACGGACCCGGGTGCTTGAGCGGCTGGGGCAAAGTCTCCAGCAGCTCGGCCGCCCGGCGGAGGCGCTGCAGCACTATGAAGCCGCCTACCGGCAGGACAGCACCCGCCACGCCGCTGCGCTTCCACTCGCCCGGTTGTACGCTGCCAAACATGCGTGGGATGAGGCCATCAGCGTATACCGGCGTTTGATTGAAGAGGATAAAAACAACCCGTACCTGCATGCACGCCTCGGGCAGGTGCACCGGCAGGCCGATGAGCCTGAAATGGCAATCTCGCACCTGGAGCGCGCGCATCAGATTGATCCCAAAAATCAGCAGGTGGCCGTCCGGCTCTCCCGCGTGTACGCCGACTACGACCATTTCATCTCTGCCGGACGGGTCATTGATCGAGCGCTGGAGCATCATCCCGAGAGCCCACAGCTCTGGCGCCGGCGTGGTGAGCTGGATCTGCATACCGAAGCACCGGACCGTGCCGTGGCTGCTTTCGAAAAAGTGGAGCGCCTTGCGACGCTGACGGTCACTGACAAGCGCAACCTCGGGGTGGCGTACTTTCTTCAGGGACGTTACTCGGAGGCCCGGGAGGTGCTTGCCGCTTCCTTCGAGTCCGACGACACACACGGGATGACGGCCTTTTATCTTGGCCTCGCCCACAAAAACCTTGGCGCACCTGACGAAGCGCTGCGTTACCTGAATCGGGCCACCGTGCTCTTTCAGCAGTCTCTTCTGGCGGATATCCATTCGCGTCTTGGGGAGGTTCACCGTATGCAGGATGACGGGTCAGAGGCTATCAGAGCATACCGGATCGCGAGTCAGCTCGATGCGCAGCGCCCCGATCTCATCTTTCAGCTCGCCACGCTCTACGACGCGTATTACGCCGATCGGTCGACCGCCCTCTCCCACTACGAGCGGTACCTTGAAGCGAGCGACGACCAACTGGAATCACACCGGCGCGCCTACGCCGAACAGCGCATTCGAGCTCTCCGCGAGGAACTATTCTTCGAGGCGGGCCGCGCCGCCTCCGACACCAGCCTGTACGTCCCGGCGGACACGCTGGAGGAGTGAGGCGGGGGTTCTTCAATTTGGATACGAAGAGTCGAAGAGACGAGGAGTCGAGGGCTCTCGGCGTGGGGCGTAGCTGCCGATGCCAGCGGCGTCACAGCTGGAAGTCCGGGGCCCGCTCCACGGGACCTACGTGCTTTTTGCGCGTGGGCGAAAGGGCGCACGGGTGCATGGGTGAACGGGGAGAGGCGCGTATCCCCTACCTGTCATCTCGAGGAGGGAGCTTCAGCGACTGACGTCGCGCTGGGCAGAGCCGAAGTACTCCTGGGGTGCGATCTTGTAAGGGATGCTGACTAACCGCTTACCCTGTACAGTGCCAGCCGCCGCCCCTCATGCGATCGCTATGCTCGCATTCGCGATACAGCTGTTCTCGTGCATGCAGAAACCAGCTTATCGAATAACGCCCGTCCTGCAACCCGAACACCTGTCCAACGAATACTCCAATAGGCCGGCTCACATTTGACCGGCACAATTGCTATGTTACGCGTTAAGCAATGTAACTCCTTGCCGCAGATCATCATCCACGGGACAGCCCTCTTTCAACATGATTGCTGCTATTCTTGCCATCACGTTCCTTGTGATCGTGATACTCTTCGTTGTCAGCATGTACAACAAGCTGGTGACCCTTCGCCAGCGATACAAAAATGCCTTCGCGCAGATTGACGTCCAGCTCAAGCGCCGCTACGACCTGATTCCCAACCTCGTTGAGACGGCCAAGGGCTACATGAAACACGAGAAGGAAACGCTCGAAGCCGTCATCCAGGCGCGCAACCAGGCGCAGCAGGCCGAGAAGCAGGCTGCGCAGGATCCGGGCGATCCGCAAAAGATGCAGAAGCTGGCGCAGGCCGAAGGCCAGCTGGGTGGCGTGCTCGGTCGCCTGTTCGCCCTCTCCGAATCCTATCCAGACCTGAAGGCGAACGAAAACATGTCGCAGCTGATGGAAGAGCTCCGCTCAACGGAGAACAAGATCGCCTTCGCCCGCCAGGCATACAACGATGCCGTGATGAACTACAACACGCGGCGCGAAGTCTTTCCGAGCAGCCTGATCGCAGGTACGTTCAACTTCCAGGAAGCCGAGCTCTTCCAAGTCGAGGATGAAGCCGAGAAAGAGGCCCCAGATGTCTCCTTTTAACGGACGCCCCCCTGTCGCTCCCTTGTTGTCTGTTAGCGTCTCTGGAGAGTAATGGACTTTTTTACCTATCAGGACGAGGCCCGTCGCAACACGCTCTGGCTCGTGCTACTCTTTACTGTGGGCGTTGTCATGACGGTGATCGCGCTTTACATCGCCGTGGTGCTGATCCTCGCCTTCACCGGCGTGTGGTATGTCGAGGACCCTTCCGGGTACTGGTCGCCAACCCTTCTGGTCATGGTGATCGGGCTTACTGGCGTGATCATAGCGTTCGGTAGTGGCTCCCGCTGGGCCGCGCTCCGGCAGGGGGGAGCCGCCGTTGCCGAAACCTTGGGCGGCCATCCCATCGATCACGACACCGACGACCCGCAAGAGCGACAACTGCTGAACATCGTTGAGGAGATGTCGATCGCCTCAGGAATCCCGGCACCGCCCGTGTACATCCTTGAGGAGCCGGGCATCAATGCCTTTGCGGCCGGTCATTCCATGAACGATGCCGTCATCGGTGTCACACGAGGCGCTGTCAACACCTTCAACCGCGATGAAATGCAGGGTGTCGTGGCGCACGAATTCGCCCATATTGTCAACGAGGATGTCCGGCTCAACCTTCGCCTCATGGTAACAATCGCTGGCCTGCTTGCCATCTCCATGGTCGGAAAGCAGGTGCTGTTTGGTGTGGGTCGCGCGAGTTTTTATGGGGGAATGATGGGAGGACGGCGGCGCAGCAGTGGGAAAGGAAATGGAGGGCAGGTGGCAATCCTGCTTATCGCACTGGCGCTACTTGTCATCGGATATATCGGCGTGCTCTGCAGCCGCCTCATTAAAGCTGCGATTTCAAGGCAACGGGAATTCCTGGCCGACGCGTCTGCGACACAGTTCACACGCAATCCTGATGGCCTCGCCCGTGCGCTTGCCAAGATTCGCAATAGCTCTGCAAAGATAGAGCACCCCAAGGCCGAAGAGGCCAGCCACATGTTCTTTGGTGATGCGCTGCAGACAAGGTGGGCCAGCATGAGCACACATCCCCCATTAAAAGACCGCATTGAGCGGCTCGCTCCGGAGTACCTCGATTTCAAGCCGGCCGAGCATCAGATGAAAGAGTCGCAGGAATCGAAGAAGCGACCCAAGGAGGCTCAAAAAGAACAAGATCCCTTCCTTCCGGGCTTCGAAGGGTTTGAAGACGCCCTGGGGGGCGCAGAGGCCGCCGGCACGATTACCGCGCTCGTCGGGGCGGCGTCGGCCGAGCATCTGGCGTACGGGCAACAAGTATTGCAACACCTCCCCGACGAACTCCGCAGGGCAGCGCACGAATCGCTCGGCGCACTTTCTATTGCCTATGCCCTGGTTCTGGACGAGGACGACAAGCACCGTGCAAAACAACTAAAAATCCTCAAGAATGACGTAGAACCGGCAACCTACGAAGAAACGGTCCGCGTCAGCGAGAAGGTGCTTTCGCTCGATAGGTGGCTTCGCCTTCCCCTCGCAGAACTCCTGATACCCGCTCTGCGACAGTTGAGCGAGGCGCAGTACAGGCAATTCGCCAAAACGATGCAGGACCTGATGATGCATGATGACGAGCTCACGATCTTCCAGTTTGCGATGCTCAAGATGGTGCTTCATCAGGTAGAGGGCAGCTTTGAGAGCCGCAAGCAGCGGAAGCGCCGGCGCACCACCTCCATCAGGCAGGTGGAGGACGAAGTGCACGTGCTGCTTTCCGCGCTTTCACTGGTTACGAGTGATGATCCGGAAGTGCGTCGGGAAGCCCTCCGCGCCGGGCTCAAGCGGCTCGACAAATACCGTGGCCCGGACACCATCCACGCCGAATCCTTCGCTCAGCTCAATACCGCGCTTGATACCCTTGCAGCGGCTGCGCCACGCCTTAAGGAGCAAGTGGTGGATGCCTGCAGCCACACGGTGATGGCAAACGAACAGGTATCGCTCGACGAAGGTGAGTTACTCCGGGCTATTGCGGCCACGCTCGATTGCCCGCTGCCGCCGTTCATACCCAGGGCCCGCGTCGCGTAAAAGCCGGGTATGCAACATGGGCCTGACGGGCGCATAGAAGCGCGTCGATGTCCGATTTTTCTGGCGCCGGTTGTTTTTCTGTTGATCTTTGGTTTCGACATGTCATTGCAAGCGTTGTCTTGGTGGCTGCATGATCGCAGCAGTCGATGTTGGTAGATGCACACTCCTTTCGCTTCGTGCATCTTGTAATTTAAACGCCTGCGCATGTCCTCTTCTACCAACGGTGCCCCGAGTCATACCTGGGCACCCACACCCTCTTTTGTAGCTCTTACACCGCTCTTCCTCTTTCTGGGCCTCTTTTTCGGGATCGGGCTCTACTTCAGCTTTCTCGGGGTTGAGCGGCCCTTCTACCAGATTCACCCCGTGGTGGCAACGCTACCCGCTCTGGTGCTGGCAGTTATTCTGGGCGCCGAATCCGTTCGGAAGAACCTCCGCACCCTCCTGCAGGGCATAGGGGATGAAACCATCATCACCATGTGCGTGGTCTTTCTGCTGGCGGGCGCTTTTGCCGGCGTGATGGAAGCGATTGGCGGCGTGGAGGCCACTGTCGATCTCGGCCTGGCGCTGCTCCCCGACCGGTTCATCCTGCCGGGCCTCTTTCTGATCTCTGCGTTCATCTCCCTCTCGATGGGCACCTCGATGGGAACGCTCGCTGCAGTAGCGCCCATCGCCGTTGGAGTGAGCGGCTCCACCGAACTGTCGGTCACCATCGCCTTGGGAGCGGTTATTGGCGGAGCCATGTTCGGCGATAACCTCTCGATCATCTCCGACACCACCATCGCGGCCACACGCACGCAGAGCTGTTCGATGACCGACAAGTTCAGGGCCAACCTCTGGATAGCCGTGCCGGCCGCTGTCGTCACCACGGTCGTTTTATTTTTGATAAGCACCGGCACGGACGGCGCAGCACAGGGCGAAATCAATCTGTGGCTCGTGCTGCCCTACCTCATCGTACTCGCGCTGGCGGTGGCCGGTGTGGACGTGTTTGTGGTGCTGAGCGCAGGCACAGTACTGGCGGGCCTCACGGGCATGTTCACAGGAGATTACGGCGGCACCACGTTTGCGTCCGACATCTTCGAGGGCTTCGAGAGCATGTTCGGCATCATGCTCCTGGCCATGTTCATCGGCGGACTTGGTGAACTGATCCGGCGGCAGGGCGGTCTGGCGTGGCTGGCACAGGCCATCCGCACCTCCACGGCAACGCTTCGCCTCAAAGGGCGTCGTGCGGGTGAGGCCGGTATTGCCGCGATGGCGGCGGTAAGCGACGTCCTCATCGCCAACAACACCGTGGCTATCCTTCTCTCCGGCACGGTGGCGCGCGACCTGGCAGAGCAGTACGACATCGACGGCCCGCGAACGGCAAGTCTGCTCGACATCTTCGCATGCGTCGTGCAGGGCGTATTGCCGTATGGCGGACAGCTACTACTCGCAGCCTCCCTGGCCGGGCTCTCGCCGGTGGCGCTTGTCGGTGCGGTGTACTACTGCTGGGCGCTGCTGCTTGTAGCGCTGCTGAGCATCGGCTTTCAGGTGCTGCGCGGTCCTGGCGAAACCCATGCCACGGCGTCCGTGCAGGCGGCAGACGAGGCGCCTCAGCCTGCAACGATCAACCGCCCATGAGCTGCCGGGCCTGTTGTGCTTGCTGCAGCGCCTGCGCGGCATCCCGCGTGCGCCAATCGTCCGGTCCGAGCGTGTACTTGAACACCTCATGTGCCTCTTCGAGCTTCGGAATACCTTCGGCAAAGCGCCCCTGCAGTGCCAGACCCAACCCCTGCACTCCAGATGCCGCGTAGAGCTGCCAGTGATCCTCCGGCAGATACTCCGACAGAATCGCGTACCCCTCACGACCCATCTCGTAGGCCTCCTCCCCCCGACCCTGTTCGGCCCGGAGGATGCCAAGGCGGATGAGCGAGGAGGCTACGTGGGGGTGGCTGCTGCCAAGCAGTTGCCGGCGCATGGCCAGCGCCTCAAGATGTAGTTCTTCTGCACGATCGAGCTCACCCATGCGCTGGAGCGTGAACGCCTTCGACATCTTCACGCTTGCTATCGTTATCTGAACATCCGCGCTTTGCTCTCTTGCCTGCAGAAAAGCCAGCGATTCCCGATGTAGCGGGAGCGCATCTTCGAATGCGCCGAGCGCACCGAGTGCCATCGCCTTGTCGTGCACGATGCTTGCATAATAGGGAGATGACCGGATTCCTGGCTCTTCAAGCAGTGCGCGATACGTTTGCACAGCAGCCATGGTGTTGCCACTCTCGGATTGAAGTAGCCCGAGAGCCGACCTAAAGCCCCGTAGCTGCTCGGTGGCTGCGGAGTCGTTATCCGGTGGATTCGCCTCCAGTGCGGCGATGGTCTCCATCAGTAGATCCTCACTCTCCTCATAATATCCCTGCCGCGTTAGCATCGCAGCGCGCGTGGCCCGCACTCTAAGTGCCGCATCAGAAAGGGACTCTTCCTGGCGATATCGCTGTTCGGCCTGGTTCAGAAGTGGAGCTGCGTCCTCGTAGTAGCCCATATTCACGTACACAGCCGCAATAATCTCCTGAAGGTCGGCCTGCAGCAGGGGTTGATCCTCGAGTTGCTGAAGCCGCTGCGCCCCCCGATCCACCAGCTGCCGCGCGGTGAGATCTCCGGCACCGGCTTCCGTGCTTGGCTGCCCGAAGGGATCCGTCGAGGTAAACAGGTCGCGAAGGAATCCTGCCACTTGCTCGGAGCGCTGCGCCTCCAGCTCCACACGATCCCGCTCCTCCGCTATCGTGCGCGCCTGCCATGTTACCGTGAAGGCATAGCCTACCACAAGCACCGCTACGAGCGCCGTGGCCGCAGCCTCCCACCGATGGCGCTGGAGAAATTTACGCGTCCGGTACCACACGGAGTCGGCTCGGGCGTGAATGGGCGTACCGTTGAGATGACGCCGCACATCTTCAGCCAGCGCCTGCGCCGAGGCGTACCTGTGTGCTGGCTCTTTTCGCAGGGCGTACAGAATGATGGCGTCAAGGTCGCCACGGAGTCGTTTCTGGAGGTCCCCTACTTGCGTGCGACGCGCCTCGGCTACCTGTACCGCTGAGGCACCTTCCTCCAGAGTACGGTCACCCCGCTGAACCAATGACAAAATGGTACTTGGCCGGGTCGGCTCACGATCACAGATAAGCCGCATCACCTCATAGGGCGACTGCTGATCCGAGTCGTACGGCCGGCAGCCTGTTAGCAGCTCGTACAGCAGGATGCCAAGTGCGTAGACATCGGTGGCCGTCGTGACGGCGCCGCCCTGGACCTGCTCGGGCGCGGCATACTCCGGCGTTAGCAAATGGGCGCCGGTGCGAGTGTGTCGTTCAGCCTCATCCGGCTCACTCTGCAGAAGCTTCGCAATGCCGAAATCAAGGAGCTTAACGTGTCCCTCTCGGGTGACATAAATATTCGAGGGTTTTAGATCGCGATGTACCACCAGATTGCGATGCGCATGCTGCACAGCATCACAAACGGAGGCAAACAGTTGCAGTCGATCTCGAATCGAGAGCTTCTTATTGTTGCAGTAGGCTGTGATTGGCTCGCCTTCAACGTACTCCATCACAAGATACGGGCGACCATCCTCGAGCACGCCACCATCAAATACCCTTGCGATACTCGGGTGGTTTAGCGAGGCGAGGATCTGGCGCTCGAACAGGAAACGCTGCACACCCTGTTGTGAGAGGCCCTCCGTGCGGAGCACTTTCAGTGCTACCTCCTGCTCAAACTGCCCGTCATCACGCTCTGCCAGATACACGTAGCCCATACCGCCGCGACCGACTTCCCGAACCACGCGATACGGGCCCACCTCGGCACCCTCCTCCAGAAGCCGTCGCCCCGTACCATCACCCGACGCCTCCATCAATCCACGCGCGCCATCATCAAGGAATTCCAACGGCTCCTCTTCCGCTTCCAGCAGGGCTTGCACCTCCCGATGCAGCGCGGGATTCTTATTCTGCAGTTCCTCCAGGCGTTGTGCACGCTCAGCTTCGTCGCACTCAAGCAACTCATCCAGCGCTGCACTAATCTCGGACCATGCAACTCCTGCTTCCATTTTTTACACAGTTCATTCTGTGTTGTAGTGTATCAGACCGCCACCTTCCCTATGCGTAATACGCGTGCTCACCGGACACTGACCGGCGTGACGGTACGAGTAAGGTACGCCTGCCATGAGTTGAGGCGCAAGGTGTGATGGAGCATATTTTCATGGAGGAAGCGTTGTAATCCCGCCCAGTTACCCGTTTATTACGGAGCTTCGTGTGCGGCAAAGTCGCATATTTTCTCGCGTGCAACAGCCTTTATGTATCTCAGCAAGCTTTCCATTCACGGGTTCAAGAGCTTCGCCGATCCAACCGAGCTGCGATTTGATGAGGGGCTCACCGCAATTGTCGGGCCCAACGGCTGTGGCAAGTCGAACATTGTAGATGCGGTGCGCTGGGTGATCGGAGAGCAGCGCGCGCGGGTGCTTCGCTCGGAGAAAATGGAAAACGTTATCTTCAACGGCACGGCTGGCCGCCGGCCTCTTGGCATGGCGGAGGTACAGCTTACCGTAGAGAACAACCGTGGCGTCCTTCCCACGGAATATAACGAAGTAACCCTCGGCCGCCGCCTCTACCGCTCCGGCGACTCTGAGTATCTCCTGAACGGCGTGCAGTGCCGGCTGAAGGATATCACGGAGCTATTCATGGACACGGGCATGGGGGCAGATGCCTACTCGGTGATAGAGCTCAAAATGGTGGACGAGATCCTCTCCGACAGCACGGAGGATCGCCGGCGCCTTTTTGAGGAAGCCGCCGGCATCACCAAGTACAAACAACGCCGGCGGCAGGCGTTGCGGAAACTCGAAAATACGCAGGCTGACCTAACCCGGGTGCGCGACCTTACTGATGAAGTGGGCAAGCGCGTTCGCACCCTGAAGCGCCAGGCAAATAAAGCCGCCCGGTATAACGAGCAGAAGGAACGGCTGGAAGAGCTGGAGCTACTCATTGCACAGGCAGAGTTCGACCGGTTGCACCGACAGCGCGAGGCAAAGCAGGAGGCGCTTCAAGCTGCTAACGATGAGGTAGACGCCTACACCGCCCGTCAGCAACAGCAAGAGGCGAAGCTTGAATCTCTTCGCACCGACGCGATCGAGCGAGAGCAGCGGGTCTCGGCACGCCAACAGAAGCTGGCAGAACACAAAGAGGCCGTCCGCTCACTCGAAGCCGATCTGCGCCTCGTGAAGGAACGGCTCAGCAGCGCTTCCGCAGAGCGCGAACGGCTTGTCGAATCGCAGACGGACCTTGACCAGCGCCGCTCCCTACTGCGCGAAAAGCGCGAAACGCTCGACGACAAAATTCGGGACCAGCAGCCCGTCGTAGCTCGCGCGCAGGATGGGCTGGAGGAATTGCGAGCGACGCGAGACTCAAAGCAAGCAGAGGCACAAGAGGCCCGGAAGGCCCTTGATAAACGAGCACTGGAGGAGAAACGTGTTCGCGAGACCCGTATCGAGAAGCAGCGGGAGTTGGACCGACTGGAGAACCGCATCGAATTGCTTAACGAGGAACGGGCCCGCGTGAGGGAATCCGCAGAATCAACCACTGCTTCCACCGCCGATCTCTCTCAACAGGTTGATGAGGCAAAAGACAACGAAGCACAGGCCGCGGCGAAGGTAGAACAGCTACGTGCCGAGGTGACCGCGCTGAGAGAAGAGCAGGAAGAGCTGGAGCAAGAACTCAAGCTCGAGCGGGAGCAGCTACGCAAAGCCGAGCGGAGCCGTGACGCCGCAGCCAACGAAGTGGCCCTCCTCGAAAGCCTCGTTAGCTCGTACGAAGAGTTTTCTGACGCAGTGCAATTTCTTGCGGAAGAGGACTCCTGGGGCGAGGATGGATTGCAGACAGTGGCTGACCTGCTACATTGCCCTCCGGAGCATCGCTTAGCACTCGACGCCGCCCTCGGCGGGTACGCAGCCTGCATCGTGGTGCCGTCAGCAGATCACATCCACTCGGCGCTTCAATTGCTGGATCGCGAGGAACGTGGGCGCGCCAGCTTTCTCGCGCTCGATCGCTTGAAGACGCTTGCTACATCTGGCTCCCCTCCTCCGGAGAACCTCACATCCATGCGCGAGATCGTCACCGTTGACGACGAGGCCGTCACGGCGCTGGCTGACGTGCTTCTGGGTGACTGCTACCTGGCCTCATCTCTCGCAGAGTCAGAGGACGCCGTCAGCGAGCTACCAGCGTCGGCCCGTGTCATTACGCCGCGAGGCGAATGGGTGGACGGCCGCGGCGTGGTGCATGGAGGCAGCACGTCCCACGAACCCGCTGCCGCCTCCCGTCGCCTTGAACGCCGCGAACAACTCGCTGAGACCCGTAGCACTCTTGAGGCTGCAGAAGACGACTTGGCCGAGGCCTCGCGTGCCGTACAGAAACTGGAGAAACGACTGGACCAGCTGCCACTTTCCGATCGCAAGCAGGCACTCGACGAGGCCGAGTCAGCGTGGAGAAATACCCAGCGTACCCTTGAGCAGGCAGAATTCGCGCAACAACGCGCAGAAGAACAGGAGTCAGAGCGAGCATCCAAACTTGCCGATATCAAACAAACGCTTGATCGTTTGGCAGAGTCTCGCAAGCACCTTTCACAGAGTGTCGAGAGCGCACTTCAGCAAGAAGAGGTGCTGTCTGAAAAACGGGAGAAAGCTGAAATCACATTTAGCGAACTTGATGCGGCCGAGCGGCAGGCGCAGGAAGCCTTCAATCAGGCAAACATTGAGGCGGTAAAAGAAGCAAACCGCCTTGAGAATCTGGAGCGTGAGCGAGAACGCACGAACGAGGCGCTCGCCGAACTGGCCCAGCGTCGCGAACAGCAGCAGGTTCGGATTGAAGAGTTAACCGCCAACCTCAAACGTGCGGAGGAGAAGAAATCGCAGCTCGCAGATCAGCTTGCCGAGTTGCGCAGTAAACGGGGCGCGCTGGATGATGCCGTCACGGAAGCGCGCACACACCTCATGGAGATCAAGGTACAAATCGACGAGGTGGAAAAGCAGCTGAGACAGCTTCGCTCAAAGCGGGAATCGCTGCTTCAATCCGCGAACGAGCACCAGGTGCGGCTGGCCGAAATTAACACACGGCTGGAAGACCTCACAAATAAGCTAACCGAGGAGTACGACCGGTCGCTTACCGACGACCCTGTGGAACTACCCGCAGATTTTGAAGCAGAACCGGCACGAGAAGAGATGCACAAGCTGCGCCGGTCCATTCAGCGAATGGGATCGATTAACGCGCTTGCTCTGGAGGAATACGAAGAAGAGCAAGAGCGACTGGACTTTTTGACGGAGCAGCAGGCTGACCTTGAGGAGGCTGAGGATACACTGCTGGAAACGATAACGGAGATCAACACGACGGCGGCGAAACGTTTCTCTGAGACCTACGAAGCAATCCGCACCAATTTTCAGGAGCTCTTTCAAGAGCTTTTCGGCACTGCTGCCTCAGCTGATCTCGAGCTGGAGGATCCCGAAGATCCGCTTGAAACCCCAATTGAAATACGAGCAAAGCCCCGGGGGAAGCGACCGGTCATTCTATCGCAACTGTCCAGTGGCGAGAAAGCGCTCACCGCAGCCGCCCTGCTCTTTAGCATCTACCTGGTGAAACCGAGTCCCTTCTGCATTCTGGACGAGGTAGATGCCCCGCTTGATGATGCGAATGTGCAGCGCTTCATGCGCCTGATTCAGAGATTTTCCGACAGGACTCAGTTCATTCTCGTAACACACAACCAGCAGACGATGGAGCATGCTGACCGTCTGTACGGCATCACCATGCAGGAGCACGGGGTGTCTAAACTGGTGAGTGTGAAGTTTGACGAGGCGCTCGAAATGGCCGGCTGAACGACAGCCGCGCATCTTTTTAGCAGACTCTTTCGTATTTTCAGCCTAACGCTCCGGTCCGCGCACGCAACACACGTTTTCCATGGAAGCCCTGTTTACTTTTTTGGCCTCGTACTGGTGGGTACTGCTGATTTTTGCCGGTATGGGTTACGGCGCATTCGAGGAGTGGCTTTCGTTCAGGCGGGAGCAGGAAAAACTGGGGGCTTCCACCGCCGAGATGAGCGATGATATCTCCGAGCTTAAACAGGAGTGGAACGAAGAGCGCGCTCGCCTTACGCGGCGCATTGAGCATTTAGAAGCGATCGTCACGAGCCAGACGTGGGACGAGGTTGTGGAGCCTTCCCGAGACCTGCCGCCGCCACTTGAACTCGAGAAAGAATCGCAAAATAGTGAGCTATCAGCGGAGGAGCGAGCGCAGCAGCTCGCCCAGCGCATCCGGTAAACCACGCGATTCGGCCATTCATTCACACAGAAAAGCCCCGGCTGCAAGTGATGCGGCCGGGGCTTTTTTTGCGTGTACGCGGTATGCCTCAGGGCGTGATGATTTTGCTTTCGCCATCCCCACCGTCGACTGAGATAAGCTCTATCTCAAAGACGAGATCCTTGCCGGCCAGCGGGTGATTGGCATCGATGGTCACCTGACCATCCTCAACCTTTGTTACCACCACTGGAACCTGGCGGCCATCTTCGAGGCGGAGCTGGAGCTGCTGCCCTACTTGAGGCTCCACATCTTCGGAGATGCGTTGCTTCTCAACCTCCACCACAAGATCTGCGCGGCGGGGGCCGTAGCCATCAGCGGGTGGAATCTCGGCGGTTTTCTCATCCCCCGGCTCCATTCCCACTACGGCCTCCTCGAACCCCTCAATGACCTGCCCTTCACCAATAGTGAAGTCAAGCGCCTCATCACGCTCACGAGACGAGTCGAATACCGTACCGTCCTTGAGTTTTCCGGTGTAATGTACTTTTACGGAGTCTCCTTGCTGTGCGGTAGCCACGTTAGTCTTGGCCTTTGTTAAGCATTATCGGAATATACTCAGTACAAAATCTGAAACGGGTTGTTCAATATGCGAGCTCCGCACGTCTTTGTTACAAGGCACGACTCAGATGTGACGTTCGCCCTACATTTTTGACACACGCTGTCTCTGGTGCCCTGAGCATGTATCTTCCTTCGTACCTCTTAATCATTGTGCCCGCCAGCGGCTTCCATGGGAAAATCTTACGACTACATCGTGGCCGGGGCGGGGTGTGCCGGACTCAGTTTTCTGTGGCACCTTACGCAAAGTCCGTTAAGAAACAAGCGGATACTGCTGGTTGATCGCCAATTCCAGCCGGCTCAAGAAAAGCTCTGGAGCTTCTGGGGCGGCGATCCACTACCGTTTCGATCCATCGCCTGTAAATCATGGGAGCGAATGGCTGTTCGCTTTCCGGGAATCGACCTGTTCGACCTTCTGGAGAAGAACCCGTACCACACGGTACGCAGCGAACATTACCGTACCAGGATTTTGGATCGCCTGCAGGAATTTCCGAATATCGAACTGCGGGAAGGAAATATTGAATCAATGGAGGACCTTGACCGCGGTGTACAAATCAGGCTTGATGGGACCTCCCTCAGGGCATCGCACCTGTTCCAGAGCATCCGCGTTGCGCCTCAAGATAAAGAACAGCCGGTCACCTATCCGTTGCGACAACATTTCGGTGGCTGGGAGATCCAGACCGACCTCCCTGTTTTTGACTCGGAGACGATGACGCTGATGGATTTCGATATCGATCAGCGAGGCGCCTTCATTTTTGTTTACACTCTGCCGTTCACAGCCCATCGTGCATTGATTGAGTACACGGTTGTTTCTCCTACACCATGGGCTCCATCGGCCTACGACCGGGCCATTGCCAACTACATCAAACGACGCTACGGCTGCGCCTACACGGTAGAACGTCGAGAATATGGCGTGATCCCTATGGAAGAGCGGCCACGCTCACGGCGGTACGGGAAGCACATCACAAGTATGGGAACCGCAGGGGGACTCACAAAGCCCACGACGGGCTACACCTTCCAACGTATACAACAGCACTCGCAGGACCTTGTTGATGCGCTCGTGCGTGGCCGTTTGCCTGAGGAGCGACAGGCCACGCCCCCGCGTTTCCGCTTTTATGATGTGTTGCTGCTGCATATCCTTTATCACACGCCAGAAAAGGGGCGCCCCATCTTCCGACGGCTTTTCCAGCACAATCCGTTCGACAGGATACTGAGCTTTATCAGCGAGGATACGCACCCCGGCCAGGATGCACTTATCTTTTCGCGCCTACCCTACGCTCCATTTCTCCGCGCTATACCGCCCACAGTATCGCTGTACTCCCGCCTCCTCTGGCCCAAGAATGCGGCGAACGAGCGGATGACAAACTCCTCTTCTGCACCCGTCCTTCATTCGTCGTAGTAGTATGCATCACCATGCATCGTACACCCTCCGTGCACCGAGAGTCTATCTCCCTGTTGCGTTATTAACGGCAGGTTTCATTGTCTGGGCAGCAATTGGCGATCCAACTGATTTTGGTGCGGTCGAGTTTACTATACTTCTTGCAAGCGTTTTGCTGCTCGGTATTCCGCACGGAGCGATCGATCATCTGGTAGCGAGCGATGTGTACCAGTTAGATGCCTCGTTGAAGGACCAGGCAACATTCTACGCCGCCTACATGGCCGTGATGGCTCTTTACGCGACGCTCTGGGTTCTATTTCCGGCAGTGAGCCTCATCCTGTTTTTGCTGTTTGCCGTATACCATTTTGGGCAATCTGACCTCGCGCATATTGACGCGTCCAGGGAGTTATCGTATCTGCTTTGGGTCTCGCGGGGATTGGTGCTTATTGGCCTGCCAGTTTTTGCTCATCTGGCGGTGGTTGCACCTATCTTTGAGATGATAGCCGGCATCGACATGGCTGCCGTACCAGGACTTGCGGCAAACGCTGATCTGGTGGTACTGGCCATTATCATCCAGCACGTCGCTCTGCTCATGGGCGTGCTGCACTACTCCAAGCACGGCCCGCTTACGTTTGCGCGGGAACTGCTGACCGTATCCCTGCTGATAGCGCTGTTTCTACTTGCACATCCACTTGTCGCTTTTGCGGTTTACTTCGCACTCTGGCACTCTCTGGGGCACGTGCTCGAACTTGTCCAGCATTTTGACGAGACGGAAGAACGCTTCACGGTACTCGCCTTCTATAAAAAGGCATTGCCTTTTACGGCGATCTCACTGGGTGGGCTGGCTTTGCTTTATGGGATTAACATTCTGTTTGGACTTGAAGAGCATCTCATCTCGTTGCTCTTTATTCTAATCGCCGTCCTCACACTGCCGCATATGATCGTCGTAGAACGCTTCTACCAAACAAAAAAGGTCAGCCTGCAGCGTGCAGACTGACCGAAGGACTATGAGCGCATTTGGTTTAGTACCCTCCACCCTGATCTGCTGGTGGGTAAAGGATTCCATCAATTACGTGGATTACGCCGTTGGACGCTTCAATGTCAGCCTGAATCACCTGCGTAGTTCCAACACGTACCACATCGCCATCCACTTCGATCGGTACGGTCGCGCCCTTAAGCGTGGTAGCTTCATCCAGCTCTACTACTTCACTGGATGTAACGGCTCCCTCGACAACGTGGAAGGTAAGGATATTGATGAGCAATTCCCTATTTTCTTCTGCCAAAAGGGCCTCAAGTTCTTCCTCAGGAAGTGCGTCGAACGCCTCGTTGGTGGGCGCAAAAACAGTGAAGGGCCCTTCGCCGTCGAGGACTTCTACAAGATCAGCAGCTTCTAATGCTGCTGCAAGCGTAGAAAAATTGTCGTCGTTGGCAGCTATCTCCGCGATGGAGGGCGAGTCATAATCTTGCGCTACGACTTCTGCCGGGACCGCAAACAACACTGCAATTACAAAAACGGCGATACTGCGTCGTATAGGATTCATGGCATGCATGCATCTTGTGGGATAAAATCGAAACTGCATCTGCCATACCCACTCCCTGCCATGGACGGTTTCTACCCACTATTACGACGTTGAAACGTTACTCACTTACAGCCTGCTATGAGCAACAATGTTACACCGAGTAATCCAATACTACCGGGCAACATTTCGCTGATGGCGCCTCATCACCATCGCGCGAAGACTCACGACCAGGTAGGTGCCCGTCAGTAGCGCCGTAATGGCCTGCTCCAGAACAGCCATCGGGCGGGGTACGGTGCCGCCAGAGAGTAAAGCAGGCACCTGTGCAAGTGACGAAACCGTCCCAGCAAAGGCCAGCGCAGCCAGCAACATCGCCAAACTAATGAGAAGGGTGGAGCGTTTACGTTGCCGCTGAGCCAACAACCCGAGTATGAGCAACGGGACTCCAAAAAAGGCCGGGATCAACGGCGTCCAGTTACTGGTGTCAAAACCCAGTAGCCCGAAGGTACCGACTCCGAGGATGACGAGTACTGCACCTAACCCGATCGTACGCTCGGCCAAAATGAACCCAACTTGTTTGTATGAAAGCGATGGTAGAGTAATATTCAAATACCACGCCAGACCTATTTGAGTGCCTCCCGAAGAGGCATTTCGCGTATCCTTCACCGCGTCCTCTACCTGCCTTAATGTTCGATGTGTCACACGTTTCACTCCCACGGCAGGATAATGCCGCGGAGGAGATCGCAAACAGTGTCACGCATGGACTCGCATGTTGCTTCAGCGTGGTCGGCGCAGCCGTGCTCCTGTATCTCGCCGGTACGTCTGGCGAGACCACGCACCTTGTTGCCTGTGCGGTCTTCGGCGTTACGATGACCCTGCTCTACGGCACGTCAACCCTGTATCATGGCGTCTCCAAATCGTCACTGAAGCGGATCCTCCGGGTGTGCGACCATATTTCCATCTACCTCTTCATTGCAGGCTCGTACACGCCGTTCCTGCTGATTCATTTCGATGACGGCTTTGGCTGGGCCCTACTCGCTACCGTGTGGTCGATCGCTGTTGCGGGTACCATCTTCAAACTGTTTTTCACCGGGCGATTCGCCCGGCTCTCCGTAGCCCTCTATATTGCGATGGGGTGGCTGATCGTACTTGGGTTTGAACGCCTGATGGAAGCCGTACCATCCGGATGCCTTGCCTGGCTCGCGGCCGGTGGCCTGCTCTATACTGGAGGTGTCGTGTTCTTTGCATGGAAAGATTTGCCGTTCAATCACGCGATCTGGCACCTCTTTGTAATTGCCGGGAGCATCTGCCATTACATCGCCGTCGTACGCTACATCATACCGCAGTAGGGCACGAAGAGAGGCCGCTCAAGATCAATTTAGGATCTGTTTAAAGAAGTCGATACCGGTGTACACACCACGGTAACATAACTGGTCTCGGACTCATGGATCATCTGGCTCGGAGCACGCGGATACAACTAAAGCCCCTTTCTTGGAATCATTTCTACACACATTACGCGTGGGCCAATGACGACGAGCTCCAGCGCCTGGAGCACGGAGCCGTTCTGCCGCGCGAACCGGTTTACCAATTTATTGGCCGGTTCGAGCGTATGATGCAGCAGGATACTGCGACCACACAGCACCTCCAGGTTCACACGGGCAACAGCACGATTATTGGTGTTGCGAAAGTCCTCCGCGAATCGCAAACCGAGGCCAGTATCGAACTGACCATCTGCGAGGCAGCCTACCGCGGAAAGGGGCTCGGTAGGGCTGCATTCGAACTCCTGCTGCAATACTGCTTCGAGACACTTGAAGTCGACAGGATTTCCGCCACCTCCCGGCCCTGTCAACACGCATGGATTCACCTTCTTCAGTCGTCTGGATTCTCCCGTCGGCAGCCCGGCACAGCCGGCGTAGAGGAAATGGACCGGTGGCTGATGCCCGAGCATGCGTACGCTCATCGCTCAGCGCAGCGCACAGCCGGACGAGCAGCGGCCTAACAAAGGCGTTTGTCCGGCAAACACGTAATTCACCGCACTATGAGATACAAAGCGTGTACTGGAAGCGCTACCAGAAAGGCGATTAACTGATGCGACATGCTCCAAACACACCGGGGTATGGCCGCTCTGGTCTTTATTCTAAGATACAAGCTCATGACTCACGCCGGATCCTCAAGCGCTATGGAAATGCTTACGCCCCCCGTCCTTAAGGGTGAACGGGTCCATCTTGGCCCACTGAAGATGGATAACCTCCACACCCATTTTAAATGGAATAACGACCCCGAGCTCAACCGCTACGACAGCCTCGGGCCTGTAAACGAGCGAGAGCCCCTGTCTTCATTCATGAAGCGGTTTGAACGAATGGTGGTGACTCCTCCGCCGGGTGTTCTGGACTGGGAGATTATCACGCCTGAGGGGGAGCTTATCGGTGTTGCGTTCGCAGATCATCTGAGCATGAGTCACGAACGGTGCCGCATCGGGGTAACAATCTGCAAACGGGATTACTGGGGTGAGGGGTACGGCTGCGGCACGCTACACGTGCTCCTCCGCTACCTCTTCGACGACCTGGAGCTACACCGGGTATCGGCTGAAGCCTTTGCCTTTAACAGTGCATGGCGTTCACTTCTGGAGGGCATGGGATTCAGTCACGAAATGTCGCAGCGTGACTTTCTGGTGCGTGATGGTGAGCGACATAACCTGCACACGTATGCCATGCTGCGTCCGTACTATGTACAACATGCGGAAGCGCTTCCAAGACCGTGGGAGAAATATATCGGAGCTGCGGCTTAGAGTACCACCCGTCAGTTAAGCTCAGTCGGTATCCGGGCCGTTCTGGTTCTGAGGTGGGGCGGGGTCAACCGGAAACAGCTCTTCGGGAAAGGCGCGATGCTCAACACCGTTTTCCTCCTCAGCGTCGAGTGAGGTGATGGTTATGGTACCATTCTGGGTGGATAGACTGATGCTGGCGCCTCCCTCGTTCAGCACACCAGAAAATTCGTACCCGCTCCCCTCCCTGTCGAGCGTCTTGTCCTCAAAGGTGAGGTTGCGCGTGAGAATTTCTCCTGTTCCCGTGAACGCATTTACTGAGGCTTCTGAATCTGCCGGGAGGCGCAGCGTAATATCACCATTCTTCGTTTTCAGTGATACCTCGTCATCCGACCCCACCTCAGTGAGCGACAGGTATATCGAACCATTCGCAAGCTGCACCGACACAGTTCCAGCAGCCTGCTGAACGTGTACCGGACCGTGTTCGGACTGAATCACAAGAGGAGCTTGAACGCTGTCGATGCGAATATCAGCATGGGCCATCTTGATGTTTAGTGGAGCTCGAGCCGGCACCTCTCCTTTAATGTTAACTCGGCTGAGCTTCGGCTCTTCCGCCCGCAGCATGTACTGAAACTGTTCTTCGCTCCCTGCCTCCTCAAGCGATATGGTGCCGGCAACCCGTCTGGCATCATCCGGATCAGCACCGCGCCCGAGGCGCGTAAACGTGAGGTTCGCGCGGTCTCCTCTGACACCCTGCAAATTCACATCACCGTCCAGGCCATCCAGCACGAGCGTCCGTCCCTCCAGAGATACGCTGCGCTCCGCCGTACGCTCCTCTTCTGCACTTCCAAGCATCAGACGCCCTGTCTCGGTTTCAGTGACACCGACATCCTCCGCTTGCCAGTCGCAGGCGGTACAAAGTAAGAGTCCGACTGCCAGCAAATAGATAGAGAAAGAGTGCATAATTCGATCATCTTAAATGAGAGGCTCGTGCTTGAGCAATGGCACCGGTCAGCCATAAAACGCCTGCTCGTCCGTTTCCGCACGCATGGTGAGGTGCAGCGCCGGTATTAATGCAGCGCCACCTTCCGAATGAAACGTCGAACCGCCACATAGGAGCCGAGCCATCCTAAAATGAGGCCGAACAACATCAGTCCGCCAAAAGTGAGTGCCACAACCTGTATCGTAGGCGGCGTAATCTGCGGCAGGTATGCTGCAATCCCGCGGTGAAGTAGTAACAGTGCCCCCCCGGCAATCAGTCCGGCTACGGCGCCCTGCAACATACCCTCGATTAAGAATGGTCTTCGGACGAACCCATCGGTAGCGCCTACCAGCTTCATCGTTCGGATGAGCAGGCGCCGCGAGTAAATGGTAAGCCGGATGGTGTTGGCTACCAGAAAGATGGCGGCCAGCAAGACGAGCCCGGCAATGATGCCTCCCACCACGGAAAAGGTGCGGATGTTTTGCTGCACCTGAACGAGCAGGGGCCGATCGAACTCTACGTCGTTTATGCGGCTCCACGACCCGAAGGTTGTGGCCAGTGCTGTGAGGCTATCGGCATCTGTGTAGTTGGGCCCTACGCGCACCCTGATTGATGCCGGAAGAAACAGGTCATCCAAAAAGGGCTCGCCCTCTTCCCCAAACTCCTCCATAAATATCGCATGAGCCTCTTCCTGCGAGATATACGTGGCGCTCGATACACCCTGCGTGGCCTCGACACGTTGTAGAAGCGCCTGCGCCTGCTCTTCCTCGATTCCCTCTTCCAAAAAGACCTCCATCTCACCGACACGCTCCATCAGCCAGCTGGAAACCTGCTGCGCCTCGTAGCCGACGAGAGCGAGCAAACCGATCAGGATCAGCGCTACGGTGGTGGCACTTGTGGAAGCCAGCGTCGCAAACTGCTGGCGACGAACATTGGCGATACCTTCTCTAAAGCTATAAGACCAGGACACGCGAGAGCGAAAGGGGCTGCAATTCGGAAGGGCAAAAACCAGCGGCTTGTTACCGGCAGACGCTATAACCGTTCTCCTGCAGGATACGATCCCAAAATCCTGAGCTCCGAGGTAAGCTCCTGCAAGTGCTCCACAGATCGGCTCAACGGTGGCGCGGAGACGCTACCGGCCACATCAACATAAAACAGGTATCTGCCCGGTTCACCGATTAGCGGGCGGCTCTCCACTTTCAGAAGGTCGATCTCCCGTAGCGCGAATACCGCCAGCGTTTTAAACAACGCCCCGGGCACGTTCTCTCGTAGTGCGTACACAAGTGAGGTTTTTGCCCGTCCGGGCTCAGCATCCATTGCCTCCTCGAAGTGGCCCTGCGCGAGAACGAGAAAGCGTGTCTGGTTGTGCATATTGGATTCGACACCACTCGCGAGGATCTGCAGGCCATAGGTCTCTGCCGCCCGTTTCGACGCGATGGCAGCATGGCCTGTATCACCACGCTCAGCAACCAGGCGCGCCGCACCCGCGGTGTCGTGGGCTGGCACCGGGCGCGCGGCGTTCAATCTCTCACGCAAGAAGACGCGGCACTGGCCCAACGCCTGCGGATGCGAGTGAACGTGGCGGATCTCTTCGAGCGAAGCCCCGGGGGTCGCCATGAGGTGATGCCGTATGGCAAGATTACCTTCACCCACGATATGCACGGCATGATCGCGCAGCAAATCGTAGTTAATGTGGACGCTACCAAACAGCGAGTTCTCTATAGGGATGACCGCACGCCGGATGGCACCATCTTGCAGCGCATCGAAAACGTCTTCGAATGCCGGGAACGGCTGAGGGGTAGCCTCAGGAAATAGCCTGTACAGCGCCTCTTCGCTGTAGGCACCTTCCTCTCCTTGATAACCGACAGTCATGGGGTGGATGCTTGCATTCGAACCGTTCAACGTGTGGAGCGCCAAGACTACATCCGTTCAGGCGCATCAATGCCAAGTACCGTGAGACCGTTGGCCAGGACGATCTTCGTAGCTTTCGCCAGCGCCATCCGGGCCGAGGCCAGCTTCTGCTCTTCCCCGATGATCCGGCAGGCATCATAGAAGCGCGTAAACGCGACCGCAACCTCCCGCAGGTACGTCGGAATATGGTGCGGGGACCGTGCATCAGCAGCTCGCTCAATCTCTTCAGGAAACCGCAGTAGCGTTTTGATGAGCCCTCCCTCAGCCTCATGGGTCAAAAGATCGAGAGAGGGATTCTCGTCAGCTTCAAAGCCGACCTCCTCTGCCTTTCGCAGAATGGAGCAGATGCGCGCGTGGGCGTACTGCAGATAGAACACCGGATTCTTGTCGCTGGCCTCCTTGGCCAGATCCAGATCGAAGTCAAGGTGCGTATTGGCGGAACGCATCAGGAAAAAGAAACGCGTAACGTCTGCCGAGACTTCATCCATTAGTTCGTCCAGCGTCACGTAGTTAGCCTTGCGCGTGCTCATTTTCACCGGCTCCCCTCCTCGCACGAGAGTCACAAACTGATAGATGACGACGTCCACGCGAGAGGCGTCATATCCCAGCACCTCAAGTGCGCTTAGAACATCCGGGTAGGTAGCAATGTGATCTGCGCCGAAAACATCGACAATGACGTCGAAATCCCGCTCGAACTTGGTGATATGATAGGCGATATCCGGAAGGCGATAGGTAGGCTCACCGGTAGATTTCACCAGCACGGTATCATCTTCCTTTCCAAACTCGGTCGTCTTGAACCAAGTCGCGCCGTCCGCTTCGTAAACCACGCCCTTCTCTCGCAACGCTTCAAGCGTAGCCTCAATCTGGCCATTCTCGTAGAGACTATGCTCGTTGAAATAGTCGGACATTTCGATGTCCAGCCGCTTCAGCGTCCCCTCGATATCTTCGAAGATGGCATCCTGCGCAGCCTGTTTGAACGCATCCAGATCAAGCGCCAGCGCCTCTTCGCCATGAGCGTCAACGAGCTCCCTGGCGATCTCCACGATGTATTCGCCAAGGTATCCATCCTCGGGAAATGAGGCAGGGACTTCAGCCGTTTCGCCGTCTGCTACCTCCACGGTGCGCGTGGGGTTATCGGGCTGCACCAGCTCCTCAACCCGTGCACGCACCGACTCGGCGAGTACACGCATTTGCCGGCCGGCGTTGTTGAAATAATATTCGCGCGTAACGTCGTACCCCGCCCAGTCAAGCAAATTAGCGATGGTGTCGCCCAGCACCGCGTTCCGACCATGCCCCACAGTAAGCGGTCCGGTGGGGTTGGCACTTACGTACTCAACGATAGCTTTGCCCTTCGTCCGGTCTTGCCGCCCGAACGCGCGGCCTGCTTCCAGCACGTCGCCGAGTTTGTCGGAGAGAAAGCGATCGGCAAAGCGGAAGTTGATGAAGCCCGGCCCGGCCACCGACACCTCTGAGATGCGCGAGGGATCAAGCTCCAGGAGATCAACAATATCTTCAGCGATGGCCCGAGGGGCTTTGCGCAGGTGCCGGGCGAGTTGCATCGCCGCGTTCGTGGCCAGATCTCCGTGATCCGGATCGTTCGGCTGCTCCAGCATGGGCTCGAAATCATCCGGCACACCGTCAATTCCGCGAAGTGTAGTGCGAAGCTGCGCCTCGAGATAGTCCTTCATTGCAAGGGATATGTTGGGGGAGAAAATACGTGCGGAGCGCCTCGTGTAAGCAGTTCGCGCCGCGACGGTTTCTTAGAGGCGTGCTCACTCGTTACAGTGTGGTATGGTGGTGGATCAACAGGAGGTGAGTCGTTACTTTCAGCTCGCTCATTCCATGCATCTTCCAAACTAATTCTGATGTTGCAATCACTTGAGAAGTATAAAAACGAGGGGCTCGTTGTCCTACGCATCTCTTTCGGCCTGATGTACATGGCACACGGACTACCCAAACTGCTGGCAGGTCCGGAGCGATGGACCGGTCTGGGAGAATTTGTCGGAATTGGCCTCTTCCCCACCTTCTTTGGGTTTATGGCTGCCTTCGCTGAGTTTTTCGGAGGGCTCTTCCTGGTGCTCGGTCTCTTTTTCTCGCCGGCGCTCATTCTCCTCATCCTGACGATGATCGGAGCCACGGTAGCACACATCTCCGCCGGTGATCCGCTAAACAGTATCCTCCACCCCTTGAAAGGACTCTTCGTCTTTATCGCGCTACTCTTGCTGGGGCCAGGCCGTCCGAGCCTCGACGCAGCGCTCGGATGGCGGCGTGACCGTGCCGTGGGAAGATAGAGGCTATTCCTCAATCAGAACAAATTCCACCCGGCGGTTCAGCGTTCGGCCCGTGGGGGTTTCATTACTGAAGATCGGCTGAGAAAGCCCATACCCCCGCGGGATGAGCCGATCGCTCGCAATGTCGAAATGCTCGAGCAGATACGTCCTAACAGATTCGGCTCTGCGTTCGGAAAGCCCCTGGTTGTACTCTGCAGAACCGATGTTGTCGGTGTGCCCGGCCACCTCTACCACAAGATCAGGATAGCGCTCCAGTACATCGCCTACTGCGTCAAGGGTGCGCTCAGATCCGTCGAGAATATCGCTGCGGTCGAACTCGAAGACGATTTCAACGGTGCGAAATAGTCCGGTTTCAAGCAGTGCGCGTTCGACCTCACGGACGCGCGGTGGCAGGTCGGCACGGGGTTGCGGCTGCACTCGGATACCGGGTCGCGGGGGCGGTGTGATGCGCTGGCGTTCCGGGAAAAACTCAGCTACCACGTCATCATCCGCCAGATCAGGCGTGAGCGTGCGCTCACCATCGGGAGTCACCACACCTCGGCCCTCAGGAAAAAAGAACGCCTGATCACCACGTGCCAGAGCAGCCCGTAGGGCGTTATAATAAAGGTCTTCAAAATCATCCAGCCGATCGGTGATTCTATCGAAGCGTCGATCGAGCTGCAGCATCA
>SLED01000402.1 GCA_007124945.1 Salinibacteraceae bacterium
AATGTTTATCACGCCCGTCCGGCGGATGCCTTCCGAGAGGATGAACATCGCGAGAACGGTGATCGTCGCAGAGGAGGCGAACCCGGAGACGCCATCGGCGGGGGTGACCTGCGTCCACGGCTCGAACACGACGAGCGCGACGAGCACGCCGATCGCCGTCACGTCGATCGGAACCGGTTCGGTGACGAAAAACACGAGTGCGACGAGAATGATGACGAACACGACCATCACCATTATGAAACCGAAGGCTGAGCCTGCCTCAATGAAATCATACAGGCTGATCGCCCACGGGTACATGAACACGACCTCAACGTCAAACACGATGAAGATCATGGCCACCAGGTAAAACTTAACCGAGTACCGCTCGCGCGCGGTACCGATGGGATCCATGCCACTTTCGTAGGTGGAGGTCTTGATCCGATTCGGCCGGCTTGGGCCCAATACTTCGCCCAGCTTAAGAAGCGTAAATGCCAGCCCCCCGGCCAGCACGATCATAATAAATAACGGAATGAAGTCTGTATACATATCCGACAGATCGGATTAGGTAGTAGCGCACTTGTCAGAACAACAAAGGAAACTACGTAAGCGGGGGCGGTTAATCAACGCGCGCACCCCGTGAACTTCTGATTGATCCCCGGGGACTTCTGGCCTCTCGCCCTCTACCGCGCTATCGACCGCTCTGGCGCTTTCTTTCCGGCAATCGGACGCCCGGACACACTTCTGCGCAAGAATAGCAGATGCTTTCTGTAATATATTCGCAAAAATCCGTATGCTACGCTCTATTCCTGCCGCTTTCTCTGGTTGCGCAGGCTCTCAACCGAGATCACAGATACCCTGTACCTATGCTACAACAGCTACAATCTTCCCGATTCTGGGGAGTATCATTACTTCTCGCTTCATTGCTCCTTGTGCTTCCGCCGGAGGCGTCCAATGCACAGGATAACCTGCGTTAAGCCTACCTGACACCCTCTGACCATATCGCGCAGCAGGTGCTCGCACCTCGTCATGAGAGCGTAACGCTGAGCAACCTGAGCCCGTCTGCGGAAATGTTTTTGAATACCCGCTCGATCGGGCTGCGCCCGTTATCCTCCCTGGCGAAGGAGCACTACAATATCGCCGGTTTGCAAATCGATCCGGCTGCTAACCGCGCGCGATTCTTTACAACCGGTCTCACAAATGGGCTTGAGCTTATCGATGCCTCTGACGGGGCCGTCCGCAATGTCGATACGCCAGACGATGCTTTGATTTCCTCGGCCAGCTGGTCTCCCGATGGTGAACGCCTCGCCTTCTTCGCACACTACGATGATGCAACCCATCTCTACGTAACTGATCTGGAAACAGGCTCGTCCTCCCGAGTCACTGACACGCCTGTGCTGGCCACAGTTAGCACGTCGTTTGAGTGGTCAGGAGATGGTCAGCATCTCTTTGTGGTCCTCATCCCCGAAAACCGAGGTGCTGAGCCGCAGCGTGATGCGGTACCACAACATCTGCAGGTGCGAAAGACAGCTGACGCCGAAAATCGCCTTCGCACGTATCCCTCCCTGCTTGAGGGGCCTTACGAGGCCGAACTGCTTGAGCACTACATTACCGGGCAGCTTGCCCGCATTAGCGTTGCGGATGGCTCTACCGACGCCATTGGCGAGCCGGCGATGATCCGCAACATTGACGCGGCACCGGGTGGCGACTTCCTCCGAGTGCAAACGATTCAGAAACCATTCTCTTACATCGTGCCGGTTAGCCAGTACGCCTGGACCGAGGAAATCTGGGATCTGGACGGAAACGCGCTCGCTACCGTACGCAAGTCGGATGCGCGCGAAGGAGATCCTGAAGCAGACGAGCTGGAGGATTTCAACCGGAGCTTTGTTTCCTGGCGCCCGGACGGCGAGGGAATATCGTTTGTCGCCAAGCCTGATGAGGACGACGAGGAAAACGATGACAACAACGATACCGAAGGCGCTAACGGAGCTGACGACGAGGAGGCCGAGGACTACAGTGACAAGCACCGCGTAGTGCAGTGGCTGCCCCCGTTCGATGATGACTCCATGGAGGTCATCTTCGTGGCCGATCGAGAGATTCGCGGACTTACCTACAGCGATGCGGCCGACCTCCTTTTTCTCGAAGAGCGCCATCAAGGCGATGACCACCTCTACGCCGTGTTTATGGATGAGCCGGACTCCACCTACACGATTTACCGCAAGGATCGGGATGACTTCTACGACATCCCGGGATCGCTCGCCACGACTACGGGCAGCCTCGGCATGAACGTGGCCCGGCTCACCTCCGATGGCGCGAGCGTTTATCTCTCCGGAACGCAGTACTTCGAGGACTTCGAAAACGAAGCGCCACGGCCATTCTTGGACCGCGTGGAGATCCGCTCCGGAGAGACGGAGCGCGTATTTGAAAGCTCGGAGGACGTGTACGAGCAGATAACGGCCATTCTGGATGATGACGCCGAGTACCTGATGGTACAGCGCCAGTCACCGACGATGCTGCCGGATTCCTACCGGTACAGCGTCGCCGACGGAGCGTTTACCCAGCTAACAGAGAATGAAGACCCGAACGAGGCCGTCACGCAGGCTCAGCGCGACCGCTTTAAAGTGACCCGCGCAGACGGCTTCGAGTTCTGGATGGAGGTAGTGATGCCACGCGACTGGGATGGCGAGCCGCTTCCTGGATTGCTCTGGCACTATCCCCGCGAGCTTGATGATCAGGACGCATACGACGATAGCGTTAGGCGCTACAATAAGAACGCCTACCCGCGGATCGGGTCGCGGACCGCAGACATCCTGGTGGAGCACGGATATGCGGTACTGAAGCCCGATTGGCCCATCGTCGGCGATCGCGGCACATCCAATGACAACTTCGTCTGGAGCATCGTGCAGAACAGTACGGCTGTGCTTGATGCGGCGGATCAGCGTGGGTACATCGACCGGTATCGGATGGCCATCGGTGGACACAGCTATGGCGCCTTCGGCACCGCCAATGCTATGATCCATACGTCCTTGTTCAAAGCAGGTATTGCGGGCGCAGGTAACTACAACCGTACGCTGACCCCGCTCGGCTTCCAGCGCGAGCGCGCCGACCTGTGGCGTGGAGCCGACCGCTACATCCAGATGTCACCCATCTTCTGGGCTGAGCGGATGGATGGGGCACTGCTGATGTACCACGGCGCCGAGGACCAAAACGTGGGCACCTGGCCGATGAACTCCGAGCGGATGTTCCATGCACTAAACGGCCTCGGCAAAACCGCTGCCATGTACATGTACCCGTACGAGGGTCACGGCCCAAGTGCTGAAGAGACGCTGCTGGACATGTGGACGCGCTGGGCTGACTGGCTCGACGAGCACGTGAAGAACGCTGACGACGAGCCCGAAGAAGCAACAGCTGAGGCACCCTGACGCACCGTCCAACGCAGAGCTAACAAACTAACGGGAGTGGCCCCTTCGGCTGCTCCCGTTTTCTGTTTGAAACGCGACCGCAGGTGACAGCCAGCGCAGAGCCCATGGTAGCCAGGCCTCGCCGTTCTCAGGTGTCAGACTGCACAAAGTCAGGTTCGGCGTATGAGGCGGGCTCCGGGTGCACCGCTGGTAGCCTGACCAGAAACGTCGTCCCCTTCCCCTTTTCGCTCTCTACCTCAATGGAGCCTTCCATCAACTCCACGATGCGCTTGGTGATTGTCAGCCCGATGCCGCTACCCTCATGTTCGCGATCCAGCCCGGTGGATTCCTGCTCAAACTCATCGAAAAGCCGGGGCAGGAAATCTTCCGAGATGCCGATACCGGTATCCGAAACCGTGATGATGACCTCCTCGCCTGCTTGCTGAACAGCGACCGTAACTGAGCCGTCGTCGGTAAACTTTGTCGCATTGCTTAATAGATTGGAAAGAGCTCTTGTGAGCGCTGTGCTATCCGCTCGGCAGCTTATCGGGTTGGCTGGAAGTTGCACATCAAACGCGAGGCCCTTCTGTTCTGCCCTTGCTCGAAACTCGCGCTCAACGCTGCGGATCACCTGGCTCAAATCCGTCTGCTTGAGCTCGAGATCTACCTCCCCGGCCTCAAGTTGAGCAAAGTCAAGCACAGAGTTCAGCGTTTTTAATAGCCGGTCGCCACCCTCCAGTATACCCTGCAGAAGCTCTTTTTCTTCCCCATCCACCTCGTCGTCGAGTACCTGCGCAAAGCCAATGATCGTGGTAAGCGGCGTGCGAATCTCATGACTCATATTGGCCAGAAAAGCATCCTTCAGGCGCGCCATTTGTTCAGCCTTCTCTTTAGCCCTGCGAAGCACGGCCTCACGCTCAACCTGGTCGGTTACATCCAATACAGTACCAAGAAACTGCGGACGGCGGACGCCATTAATCTTGCTGCCCCGGAGTTGAAGAACACGCTCCGACCCATCCTCCGCCTCCGTCCTAAAACGAAGTATTCCTGGATCTTTGCCATCGAGCAAGGCGAGGCTGTAGGCACGGACCTCGTCTGCATCGTCGGAATGAACGCGGTTGATGAACTGTTCTGGTGTGGGAGGCACCTCGCCCGGCTCATACCCCAGCAATCGATACGCTTCTTCTGACCAATCACCGGTTTCAGCGGCCGAATCCCAGGCCCAGTTACCGAGCCCGGCAATTCGCTGTGCTTCTGCCAGATGCTCCTTGTTGTGCCGGAGCGCTTCCGAGAGCTTTACCAGTAACATCCAGGCCAGAACAGCAAGCCCGAGCACCGACATCAGGCACGTGAACAAGATGAGGCGCCCGACTTCTGCCTCTGGCGTGATCAGCAACGCTGCAGCAGCGGTAACGCTGGTGTACACCACAAAGCAAAGATGCGCAAGCGTGACGGATCGCTGCATCCCCAAAACAAGGAGACACGCTATCACCACGAAGAAATACCCTACCGAATAATTCGGTGAGAAGTCGTTCAGAATTGCCAGGCCGAGAAACCAGGTTACCAGCACGAATAGAAAAAACTCCACTCCGCGAACCAGGTAGCGCCGGCCAGTTGGTCGATACGACCACGCCAGCACCCCCCCGGCCAATCCGGCCAAAAGATAGCGCAAGAACATTGGATCAACGGCATTCGGATCCGTCAACTCATACATCCACCCGAGCAATATCAGGAGGACAATAGCCACCACATACACGACGCGAAAGGCGGTGACCTCCGTTATAATATCCCACCGCAGAAACGTCTTTAAGTCTGTTAGCGCGGAGGACATGCAGAGAGAAGGGCGGTACTTTTTACTTTGGTGCAGGACGTGCCTTTCGTTACACTGCGCGCGGAATATCTACGGGCAGGGTACTTATATCACAGACATGATTAGTATCAGCATTTAGCTGAAGATCTTAACTCCCGCTTCAATAGCCGATACGACTTTCCAGAGAACGCACACGTTGGCGCATAAAAAAACCCTCCCGCGGAAAGCGAGAGGGTGTGGAGTTGCTGGTCGGGGCGGCCGGATTTGAACCGGCGACCTCTTCGTCCCGAACGAAGCGCGCTACCGGGCTGCGCCACGCCCCGAAATGTTGCATCCTCTACGGCGGCATAACCGCAAGGATCCTGAATGTAGCATACCGAGAGCTTCTCGTCCAGCTTCACACGGCCGGCACGCGCTAAGTTCAACAGAATATCACGGCGTTACGACCGGAAAGCGGCGTACATCTCGTCGATAACATCGCTGTACCGCTCCTCAATGACGCGCCGCTTTGGTTTCATCGTGGGCGTGAGCATTCCGTTCTCTACGGAAAACGGCTCCGAGATGAGGGTGAAGTTTCGAATCTTCTCGTGAGACGCGGCCTCCCGGGAGTATTTTTTGAACGGTCGATCGAAGAGCGCGCGGATCTGCCTGTGTTCAACCAGATCGGCCTCGCTCGAAAAGTCGATGCCTTCGGCCCTTGCGTACTCTTTCACGGCCTCAAGATCCGGCACGACCAGGGCTGTCAGAAACTCGCGCCCCTCGCCAATTACCAGCAGCTGATCGATCCAGCGAATGGTTTTGAATTCCTCTTCGATGGGCCCGGGATAGATATTCTTGCCGCCTTTGGATACGATCATGTGCTTGATGCGGTCGGTGATGGCAAGATATCCATCAACAAACTGCCCGACATCCCCGGTGTGATACCAGCCATAATCATCGATGGCCGCGCGGGTTGCTTCCTCGTTTTTCCAGTATCCTTTCATGATGTTCGGCCCCTTGGCAAGAATCTCGCCCTCGTCCGTTGAGACGGTTGTCGGGTAATCCTCCCCGCTCACCTGGCCGATAATTTCGTTATCATCCAGCCGCTGGATAGCCACGGTAACCTCTGGGATCACGTGGCCGACCGTTCCAAAGCGCGGCTTTTCCATGGGGCTGATGGTGAGCACCGGCGACGTTTCTGTAAGGCCGTATCCTTCGATGATGGTGATGCCGGCTGCCTGGAAGAACTCCCCAATCTCTTGTGGAAGTGCAGCGCCTCCTGACACCGCAAACCTGAGATTTCCGCCCAGTTTCTCATGCAGGTTTGAAAAGACCAGCCGGTGCGCCAACCGGTACTGAGCACGGAGCCACGCACCGGGCGGATCTGCGAGCGCATGCCGGCGACCAACTTCCACCGCCCAGTTAAACAGTTTCTGCTTGATCGCCGAACCCTCTTCTACCTTTTTCGCGATCGTGTTGTACACCTTCTCAAACAGGCGCGGCACCGAGATCATCACGGTGGGGCACACCTCGGGCAGGTTCTTGCTGATAGCGTCGATGCTCTCCGCATACGACACCGTGGCGCCCGCTGCCAGCACGGCGGCATAGCCTGCCGTACGCTCAAACGAGTGGCACAGCGGAAGAAATGACAGGTGGTGGTCGTCCGGCCCGAAGTCGACGCGCTGGTGCGCGGCCTTTGCGTTCGAGCAGAGATTCCGATGTGTTAACATCACGCCCTTCGGTTCCCCCGTGGTCCCACTTGTATAGATCAGGGCGCAGAGGTCATCGGGCGTAACACGCTCTGCCAGGGGCGAGAGCTCAGACGCGTGCTCTTGCCAGTAGTCCCAGCCCTCCTCCAGCGCCTCGTCCCATTCAAGTAAATAACCCTGAGGCTCCTCTGGATCGCTCATCGTCACAACCTGCTGTAGCTCCGGGCACTCGTCGAAAATCTCGACGGCTTTCCGCTCCTGCAACGTGGTAGAGACAACCAGTACGGAGGCGCCCGAATCTTCCACAATATACTGCGCCTGTGCGGCAGGTAGCGTGGTGTACAGCGCTACGTTAACCGCACCCAGAAGCTGCGTTCCCATATCGGTAATGGCCCACTCGGGTCGGTTTTCCGAGAGAATCGCCACGCGATCCCCAGAACGTACGCCACGTGCGTGTAGGAAACCGGCAAAGCCCTGCATCTGCCGCTGGACCTCCTCCCACGAAATAGCGACCCACTCCTTGGTGTACTTGTCCTTATAGCGAAGTGCCGCTCGATCCTGACCGTCATAAAAATCCGCCAGCCGTGTAAACAGCTGAGGCATCGTATCGAAATCTACCAGGACGGGCATTGCAACTCAGATGGCGACTGAAAAGTTAGCGAACGGAATGTCATACACAAGTCCTATTGCGCCGCATATCGTTTCAACGTACGCGCTCTGGCAACGAAAGGCAACGACAGCTGCGCGTTCAGGCGCGCGCGCCAATCGCCTCGTGAAGCGTGCCGTACCCGCGCTCGTCCATCAGCCTCACAAGCCCTTTCTTTATCTCATGGACGAGAGCGGGACCGTGGTAAACGAGGCCTGTGTAGAGCTCAACAAGCGAAGCGCCTGCTTCGATCTTTTCCAGCGCCGCCTCGGCACTATTTATCCCCCCTACCCCAATGATGGGTACTGATCCATCGGTGGTGCGATAGATATACCGCACAAGAGCGGTAGAGCGCTCCTGCAGCGGTACGCCGCTCAACCCTCCCCTACCAATCCGCTTCAGCTCATCCGCAGCCGTATTGAGACCAGCCCGGTCGGAGGCCGTATTGGTTGCGATTACGCCAGCTATGTCGTGGTCATCAGCTACGGAGAGTAACTCCTCGATGCGGCTATCAAATGCGATGCGCGTGGTTACGGGCGGCGCGAACTTCACCAGCAAGGGCCGGTCGCCCTCACCCTTGCGCTCATCTGCAAGCGCGGTGAGCAATGCGTCCAGCGCCTCGGGTTCTTCGAACGTTTTGCCATCCTCCGTATTGGGGCACGAAATGTTGAGCACGACAAAATCAGCCAGCGGCGCGAGGTGCCGGTAGCTCTCGCGAAAGTCCGCGCGGGCG
>SLED01000263.1 GCA_007124945.1 Salinibacteraceae bacterium
AGCTCAAAACAATTGCCGAGCAGGAAGAAGAGGCCCCGGTTGCCTCTGAAGATGAGGAGGCCGAAGCGGTAGCCGAAGCAGAAGACGACGAAGAAGAGAAGAGTGGGCCTGACCTCCTTGCTAAAACGGAGACGGTTGAATCGCTTAGTAGCGAAGACGTCGATTCCATCGACGAGCTGGATGAGGAGGACCAGATCGCGGAGGATGTACTCAAGGCAGACCGGTATCGCCTTGAGGGCACCAAGGTGCTCGGAAAGGTGGACCTGAGCCAGGTAGACGACGACAAACCCAAGCGGAAACGTAAGCGTAAGCGGAAACGGAAGGCTGCATCGACAAAAGGCAATAAGGTTCGGTTCGAGGACCGCGGAAAGAAGAAGTCCCGGAAGAAGAAGGGACGCAAGGGTAAGCGCGTCGATGAGGAAGACGTAGAGCAGACATTGCAGGAGACGCTGCGGGAACTGGAGCACGGAGCAAAACGCGTCCGCCAGCAACGCCGCCGTCAGCGTCGCCAGCGCCACGCCGAAGAGCGTGAACGCGAGCGACAGGAAGCTAAAGAGCAGGAGCAGATTCTGGAAGTAACCGAGTTTGTCTCGACCGGCGAGCTCGCCAACCTTATGGGCGAGCCTGTCAACGATGTCATTGAGATGCTCTTCAGCTCGGGCATGATGGTGTCAATTAATCAGCGACTCGATGCCGACACCATCCAGTTTGTGGCTGATGAATTTGGCTACGAGGTTGAATTCATTGACCAGATGGACGTCGGGGATATCCATCTGGAAGAGGATGATCCCGAAGATCTGGAGTCCCGCGCGCCGGTCGTTACGGTGATGGGGCACGTTGACCACGGGAAGACCTCGCTGCTCGATTACATGCGCAAAGCGGATGTAGCAGCGGGCGAGGCCGGCGGTATCACGCAGCACATTGGTGCCTACACCGTGCAGCTTGAGAGCGGCGCGATTACGTTCCTTGATACACCGGGTCACGAGGCCTTTACTGCTATGCGCGCCCGTGGCGCGAAAGCAACCGATATCGTCATTCTGGTGGTAGCAGCAAACGACTCGGTGATGCCGCAGACCGTGGAGGCGATCAATCACGCCAAAGCCGCTGAGGTACCGATGGTCGTGGCCATCAATAAGATGGACTTGCCGGAGGCCGACGCCCAGAAGGTGATGGCCGAGCTTGCGGAGGAGGGAGTACTCGTAGAGCCGTACGGCGGTAAGGTACAGTGCGCTCAAGTATCAGCCGAGACAGGCGATGGAATTGATGACCTGATCGAGAAGCTGCTGCTTGAGGCCGATCTACAGGAGCTCAAAGCTAACCCTGATCGCCTGGCCAACGGTATTGTAATCGAGAGTCGCCTGGAGAAAGGCCGCGGTAATGTGGCTACTGTACTGGTACAGAACGGTACACTGCGCGTGGGCGACCCCTTTGTTGCAGGCATGCACAGTGGACGCGTGCGCGCTATGTTCGACGAACGGGACAACCGCGTGGAGGAAGTTGGACCGTCCGAGCCAGCGCTTATTCTTGGCCTGAGCGGTTCTCCGGAAGTTGGTGACCAGTTTGTTGCGCTTGAGGACGAAGGTCGTGCGCGCGAGATTGCGCAGATGCGTCAGCAGATTCATCGCGAACAGAGTATCCGCCAGCAGAAGCGCGTTACGCTCGACGACATCAGTCGCCGCATGGCTCTGGGCGAGTTCCAGGAGCTGAACCTGATCGTCAAGGCCGATGTGGGTGGTTCTGTCGAGGCGCTCTCCGATGCGCTGTTGAAGCTGCGCACCGATGAGGTGGCCGTAAACATCATTCACACCGGCGTGGGAGCCATCAGCGAGAGCGACGTCATGCTCGCCGCAGCGTCCGATGCTGTAATCATCGGATTCCAGGTACGACCGACGCCCGGGGCGCGCGCTGCAGCCGCCGAAGAGGAAATCGACATTCGGACGTACTCCATTATTTACAACGCTATCCAGGATGTCCACGACGCTCTTGAGGGCATGCTTTCACCCGAGACCAGCGAGAAGACCGTTGGTATTGCGGAGGTGCGCGAGACGTTCAAGGTGCCCAAAGCAGGAACGGTCGCCGGTTGTTACATCACGGAAGGGCGGATCCATCGGAACGATAAGATCAGGCTTGTTCGTGATGGCGTTGTAGTGTATGAGGGCAATATCGAATCGCTCAGACGCTTCAAGGAAGACGTGAAAGAGGTGCAGACCGGCTTCGAGTGTGGCCTGGGCATCGAAAACTTCAATGACGTGAAGGTTGGAGATGTGATCGAGGCCTATGAGATTGTTGAAGAGAAGCGTACCCTGGAGGTTTAACTGGTCAGGAGACGCCGGCAATCGCAGCCCTGTAGCACCAATCAGTCGAAATCATGAGTATTCGCACCGAGCGGGTAGCCAAACTCATTCAGCGGGAAATCGCCAAATTGCTCAGTACGGATTTTGCTGAGCAGGTAAAGCCACTGGTTACGGTAACGGACGCCCGAATCACAAAAGATCTATCCATCGCTGATGTCTATATCAGCGTAATGGGCGATTCGTCGGAGCAGCGTCAGTCCTCGTTTCGACGCCTGGAGGCGTTGGCGCCTGAAATTCGTTCGGAGCTTGCTTCCCGGGTTCGCCACCAACTCCGCGTGGTTCCGGAACTGCGCCTCCACCTCGATGAGTCGGCTCAGCGCGCCGAGCGTATGGAGAATCTTTTTGATCGCATCAGGGCCGAGCGTGAGCGTCGCGATACTCCACCTGATGAAGCGTAGTCACTGTGGCGTCCCACTCCCGCTCAACTCCCATTATCTGTACGCCACCTGCCCTTCCGGATGACTGGGACGGGGTGGTGTTGCCGGTTGACAAGCCGCTTGAGTGGACCTCCTTCGGTGTTGTCAAGCATGTTCGCAAGCTCGTTGGTGTTCGTAAGGTAGGCCACGCCGGCACACTCGACCCGCTGGCCACAGGCTTGTTGATCATTCTCGTCGGTCGCCCCGCCACCCGTAAGATGGAGCACTTCATGACGATGCCCAAGGAGTATGTCGGGACGCTGCGGCTCGGAGGAGTGACAGACTCGTACGATGCAGAACTACCGGTAACCAAAACCGGCCACTGGCAGGATGTTACCAATGAGGATTTGGAAGCCATCCGCCACCGTTTCATCGGCCAGATCAGCCAGCGTCCACCGGCCTATTCAGCCATTAAAGTGGATGGGGAGCGGCTCTACAAGAAAGCCCGGCGCGGTGAGGATGTGGACGTGCCGGAGCGAACAGTCACGGTCACTGCTTTCGACATACTTGAACGCCGCGGTCCTGATGTTACGTTTCGAGTAGCCTGTTCAAAGGGTACCTACATCAGATCCATCGCACACGACGTGGGCAAGGCCGTGGGTGTCGGCGCCTATCTCACAAGTCTACGGCGTACCCGCATAGGCGAGTTTTCTGTTGAGTCCGCGTGGCGCATCGAAAAGCTGGAACAGGCACTTGAGCGCGTCAAACCTGATCAAACCGGCGCGTAAGTACTTTTTTCGATAAGATCACTCCGGAATCTCAGACAGCATGAAGCGCCAGTTCGGCCTCGATCAGATAGAGCTCTTCGCTAACTCAGTGGTAACAGTCGGTACGTTTGACGGAGTGCATCGAGGGCACCAGAAAATTCTGCAACGTGTGATCGACCGCGCCAGTGAGAAGCAAGCCGAGAGTGCACTGCTTACGTTTGATCCGCATCCCCGCGAAGTCCTCCAGGAGCAGCCCATGCCTCTTCTGAGCACCGTAGCGGAGCGCGCCGACTTGCTGGAGGAAGTAGGCATAGATCGCTTCATTGTGCTGCCTTTCACGAAGGAGTTTTCGCGGATGCAGCCGGAGCAGTACGTGAAGGAGGTGCTGGTCGATACAATCGGGCTGCGTCAGATCGTCGTGGGCTACGACCATTCGTTCGGCTACCGCGGTCGCGGCGACACGCAACTACTTCGCTCGCTGGGCAAAACGCACCAGTTCGATGTGGAGGTCATTTCTAAACAGATCGTTTCCCAGGCAGCGGTTTCATCGACGCGCATCCGCGAACTGGTTGGCGAAACGGGTCACGTACGTGAAGCCTCGGAGCTCCTGAGCCGGCCCTACAGCCTTGCCGGGACGGTTTTAGAAGGGGAGAAGCGCGGACGGAAAATAGGCTTTCCTACAGCTAATCTTGGCAACATCGCCGAACGAAAAATTATTCCGGCTCGCGGAGTGTATGCAGCCGTTGTTACCGAGGAGCATGTGGATACACCTTTGGTAGACAATCCCCGGCCCGCGATGGTTAATATTGGATACAGGCCTACGTTTGAGGGAGAGGATTATGCTGTGGAAGCGCACATTCTTGACTTTAACGGAGATCTGTATGGGCGTACGCTCCGACTTCACTTCATCGAACGCATTCGCGACGAAAAGTCGTTCAGCGGTCCGGACGAACTGGTAGCTCAAATCAGGCGTGATCAGGACGTCTGCGAGGCTATTCTTGAAGAACACAAAATGTAGCCGCGATGCCTCTTCAGGAACCTGGAACTGCCGAAGGAAAGGTATCGTTTAGCCACACTGTTTATAACTTACCTATCTGCGCGCACGCGGCGTGCAGGTTCTACTCGGAGTTGACGTCAACGCGTAGCTCTTGGTAGTGACACCCATAACGGAATACGAAACGCATGATTACGAAGGAAAAGACTCAGGAATTGATCGATAAGTTTGGTAATGGCCCGGATGACACGGGGTCTACCGAAGTGCAAATCGCGATCTTTAGCACACGCATCAACAACCTCACCGAGCACTTGCGGTCGCATAAAAACGATCACGCCACGCGGCGTGGTCTGCTGAAGCTTGTAGGTAAACGTCGCCGGCTGCTCAATTACCTCATGAAAACCGATATCGAGCGATATCGCACGATCATTTCCGAACTGGGTATCCGGAAGTAACCCATGGGACGGCATCTGTCACAGGTGCCGTCTTTTTGTTTTCCGGGGCGTATGCGATGCGCCTCTTGAAGATGGACGAGAAGACATCAGATCACACACTGTAGAGTTTTGACCATGCCAGAAGGAACAACAAAGTCGATTGAATTAGCGCCGGGGAAGACCCTTTCCATTGAGACGGGCCGGCTCGCGAAGCAGGCTGACGGCGCCGTGATGGTGCGCCTGGGTGACACCATGGCGCTGTGCACCGCTGTACTGGACGACAGGCCCAAGCCCGATCAGGGTTTCTTCCCGCTTACCGTGGACTACCGCGAAAACTTCGCCTCGGGCGGACGGATACCGGGTGGTTTCATGAAGCGAGAGGGGCGCTCGAACGATAAAGAAATTCTTACCTCACGCCTGGTGGATCGTGCCGTGCGGCCGCTCTTTCCGGATGGCTTTCGCCACGAGACGCAGATCATCTGCTTTGTTTTCTCTGCAGATGATGAGAACGACGCCGACATCCTCGCAGGGGTGGGCGCCTCCGCTGCGCTGATGCTCGCCAACGCTCCGTTCGACGGCCCCATCGCCGAAGTTCGCGTTGGTCGCGTGGAGGGTGAGTTTGTCATCAATCCGACCATCTCTGAGCTGGAGGAGTCCGACGTCAACCTCATCGTCGCGGGTAAGAAAGACGCGATCGTGATGGTGGAAGGCGAGATGGACGAGATCAGCGAAGAAGAGATGGTGGACGCGCTTGACGTAGCGCACGACGCCATCCGTAAGCTGTGCGAAATCCAGGAAGAGCTTGTCGCTGAAGCCGGGCAGAAGGAGCCGTTCCAGTACGAACAGTACGTTGTTGACGATGAGCTGGTCGATACGGTGCGCGATCTGATCAGTGGACGCATGCGCGAGCACGTCAATTCTCCTTACGACAAGAAGAAGTTTTACGGTGGTATCGACGAGATTAAGGAGGAAGCGGTCGAGAAGCTGCTCGGCGATGATGATACCACTGCCGAGGGCTATGATGAGTCTGATATCAAGGAAGCCGTTTCGGCGGTGGAGAAAGAGGCCATGCGCGAGATGATCGTGAAGCACGGTCGCCGCATTGATGATCGTGGCCGCGACGAGGTCCGCGACATCTGGTCGGAGGTGGGCACGCTACCCCGCGCTCACGGCTCTTCCGTCTTCACCCGTGGCGAGACGCAGGTGCTTGCAACGGTAACGCTGGGTACATCGAAGGACGTGCAACCGGTAGACCAGATTTTCGATCAGGAAGACAAGCGATTCTTCCTGCACTATCGCTTCCCGCCGTTCTGTGTTGGTGAAGCCCGCTTCCTCCGCGGTCCCGGTCGCCGGGAAATCGGCCACGGAATGCTGGCTGAGCGGGCGCTGGAAGGCCAGCTACCCGATCACGACGACTTCCCTTACACGATCCGGGTAAACACCGACGTGCTGGAGTCCAACGGCTCTTCTTCCATGGCCAGCGTTTGCTCAGGTGCTCTTGCGCTTATGGACGCCGGTGTGCCACTCAAAAAGCCAGTCGCAGGTATTGCGATGGGCCTTATCAAGGAAGGGGATGACACCGCCATTCTGACCGATATCCTCGGTACGGAGGATCATCTCGGTGATATGGACTTCAAGATTACTGGTACGCGCGACGGCATAACCGCCTGCCAGATGGATATCAAGATTAGCGGTCTCTCGCGCGATCTGATGCTACAGGCGCTGAAGCAGGCGCGTGACGCCCGTTCCACCATTCTCGATGGCATGGAGCAGACACTCGCACAGCCGCGCCACAGCCTGTCGCCGCACGCGCCGCGCCTCACACAGATCACGATCGACTCCGACTTCATCGGAGCGGTGATCGGGCCGGGAGGTAAGGTGATCAAAGGCATCCAGGCTGATACCGGAGCCTCTATCGATATCGAAGAGCGCGATGGTATGGGCTACGTAACGATCGCAGCATCGGATCAAGAGGCCTCAGACGCCGCCATCGAGCGGATCAAAAATATCGTGACTGTGCCGGAAGCAGGAGAGGACTACGACGGCACCGTCAAGAGCATCAAAGGCTTTGGTGCGATCATCGAGATTATGCCCGGCCGTGAAGGGCTGCTACATATTTCGGAGATCGACCACGGCTACGTGGAGAAGGTCGAGGACTATATGCAGGTAGGCGATAAGGTGAAGGTTCGCCTGACCGAGGTTCGCGACGATGGCAAGCTCCGCCTGACGCGGAAGCCGTTTGTTTCCAAGAGCAATGGATCGGGTCGCCGCTAAGCCACTCGATCGAGATGATGCGCTGACGGGGCAGAGAGGGTACTTCTTCTCTGCCCCGTGGCGTATACAAAACCTACGGGTCCCATGCGGGCATTACGAACACAGCGAGCGGGGATATCTGCCGCCGGCCACGTAGCGCACACGCAGCTTAAGTGCGGCGCGCGCGTCATCACCGAGCGCGTTCCGGGCGCACGGTCGGTAGCCGTTGGGCTGGTCATAAGCAGTGGGAGCCGCGATGATGGCGTTGAGCATCAGGGCATCAGCCACTTCATCGAGCACATGGTGTTCAAAGGCACGCAGCGCCGCCGGGCTCACCATATTGCGCAGCGTCTGGAATCTGTGGGAGGATACCTGAATGCCTTCACGGAGAAAGAGGTGACATGTTACTTTGGCCGGGCACTACCCGAGCATGTGGGGCGAGCGATTGACGCTGTGGTTGACCTTGCGCTGAACGCTCGTTTCCCTGAAGAGGACATCGAGCGGGAGCAGAACGTTGTGTTGGAGGAGATCAAGCTCTACGAGGATACCCCTGAAGAAGCTGCTCTGGATCTCTACGATAGTCTGATCTATGCAGAGCACGGCCTCGGCCAACCCGTCCTTGGTACCCGACAAACAGTAACGGCACTTACGCGAGCTGAGCTGGTGGCACACGTAAAAGCACATTACCGTCCTGAACAGATGGTTCTCGCGGTGGTGGGGGATGTCTCGCATCAGCAGGCGGTTAAAACTGCCGAGAAGGTGTTCGCCGGCATGCAATCCAAGGGAGAGCCGGGCACGGACCGACGTACTCCGCCATCGCTTGAGGCGCGGTCGGTTAAGCAGCATAAACCAGTGCAGCAAGCTCATCTGGTGCTCGGAACACGCGCCCCGTCACTAACGGACGCAGATCGCCACGTGGCCGTACTGCTGAATACGGCGTTGGGCGGTGGCATGTCCTCGCGCCTAAATCAGCGTATCCGTGAGCGAGAAGGTAGCTGTTACGCGCTGTACTCGTTTCTGAACACGCACACGGATGTCGGAGATCTG
>SLED01000406.1 GCA_007124945.1 Salinibacteraceae bacterium
CGGTCACCTACGTCGAACAGCCGCGACGAGCCATCTACGCGCTGCCCCACCTCCACGTCGCGACGACCTACACGTCCGCTCACCGGCGACCGGACGACCGTTTGTTCAAGGTCTTCGCGCCGTTCTTCAAGTGTGGATTGAGCCTGTTCTACCTGAGCTTCGGCCTGTGCCACATCTGCTTCCGCCCCTTCTACCTGCGCGCGAAGTGATTCCAGTTCCTGCTGGCTGCTGAAGTCTCGCTCGGCCAACTGCTCCACGCGGCGCAGATCAGCCTGTAACTCGAGCAGTCGCGAGCGGGCCTGGCGCTCCTGCGCTTCCTGAATCTTTAGCTGCGCCTCTGCCTGCCGTACGCCCTCGCGGAATGTCCGATCGCGCAGCCGCACAAGGGGCTGACCCTGTTCGACTAAATCGCCACTCTCTACATACACCTCTTCCACGCGGGCACTAATGTCCGGGTAAATGCTTACCTGGTTTCTGGCACGAACATTTCCACTCAGTCGCTGCTCAAGTGGCAGGGTGCCGAGCCGCGCCTGTACCACTTCAACCGAAGGAGTGGGGCCGTTGCCCTGGCCAAAACCACTGGGAGGCCCCCCTCTGTTGTTTTCATCGGAAGATCCACAGGCCGTAAGACCAAGGGCGACAACTGCAACAAATATCAGGCGAAGAGACGTCATCTGAATATGGGTAGAGCGGGATAAACCGTGCGGCTTCAGCATTCGCCGCACTAAAATTAATGTTGTAACAACAATCTTTTTGGCCTGCAGGTTTAGTGAGTCCTGTTACTAACTAATTATAACGCAGGCGAACCATGAATTATTGTCTGCTGCGTTCGAGAACACGCTTCAGAACGATCTATAACGGGATCAGGGTAATTTCGGCTCCACCATAACAACATCTTCATGCTCTACAAACACCTGCCCGGGTTCTCCACCGCTGGGTTTCCGGACGTGTTTACGCTCGGCGATCATAACGGGCACGAGTGCGCTACCGCGCGCTTTGCTGTAGTACGCAGCGATTGCTGCTGCCCGGTGTACGGTGCGTTTATCCGGCGTTGATTTTCTGCCGGGAAGGCGCAGCACGGTGTGGGAGCCCGGGACTCCGCGTGCGTGCATCCAGAGGTCGTATTTTTGCGCGTGCTTGAACGTCAGCTGGTCGTTCTGTCGCGCGTTCCGTCCAACCCACACTTCGTATCCTCCGTCAAGGTCGAAGCGCCGGAACGGCAGGCGGTCGATCTCTTCGTCCTTCCCGCCGAGGTATTTTGAAAGCTTGTCGTTGTGCTCTTTTCGGAAGGCCTTGATGTCATCCAGCCATTCGACTTCTTGCAGTTTATCAAGTAGTGCCTGCGCCTCGTCAGCTTTTTGTTGCGTTTGGAGGAGTCGTTTCTCGGCTTCTTCGCGTGAGCGCCTAGTCCGGCGGGCTCGGCCGTAGTAATGCTGGGCATTTTCGATCGCACTCTTGGCGGGATCCAGCGGGATTGTTTCTGGGGAGCCCTCCTCAAACAGATTAGGAAGCTTCACTTCCTCGGCACCTTTAGATACGTCGTGCGGGGAGGCCATTAGCAGGTGGCCCCAGGTTTCGTAGCGGCCGGCCCGGCTTTCGTTGGAGAGCTCCTCAAGCATGCGCTCGGCACTTGTCTGGTAATGTTCGTGAGCATCCGTGAGTGCCTTCTCAACCGGTTCGTAGAGGCGGCGGAAATGCTCCTGCGCAAGCTTTCGCCGTACGAACGTGCCCACAGCTTCGTCAACGGTGGAGAATCGCTCTTCGTCGTGTTTATTCTGAAGATGCTGGAAGGGGCACAGCGTGAGGTGCTCCACAAACCGGCCTGAGGAGTAGAGGCAAGGAGACGGGTGGCGAAATTCCTCACGAAGTGCCTGCCCGGCGTTAAATAGAGACCGCCGGGCAGCTTCGGCTAACTCGGAAGGGTTGTCATTCTGGATGCCTGCCCGATGTTGCACCTCCCGGCCAATCGTCCTGTCAAAGAGCGTAAAGGCAGAGGCGAGTGCGCGATCGGTGCTTTTCCGGTTCGATCGCCACCGCTCTTCGAACTCCTCGAAATCGCCTGGCATGGGTGCTGGTCGTGGAGCAGGGGGCTTCTCGTCCTTTAGCTTTCCGGCATAGCGGAACGCATCAACAACACGGTCTTCCGCATCAACGAGAAGCGCATTGGCGCGAGCCCCGAACAGCATCAGCTGAAACGTCCATCCGCCCTCAAGTGCAATGAACAGCATCCGGTCGCGTTTGGCGATCTCAATGTTGACCACTTCTCGGTCAAACGCATCGGCAAAAAGTGTGGCGACGTTGCTGCGCTTCTTGCTGTAACCGGCTGTCCGGAAAAGATAAATGAAGGGTCGGCTCAGGGATGTTCGTAGCATCCACTCTTGCTCTGGATGAGCGAAGGCGATCGTGAGTTCATCCCGGACTTGCGAGAATGCATCGCCGATCGTACAGCCCACCAGATCATCATGCCATTCGGCGACGAGTGCTCGCAGCGTATAGAAATTATTTTCCATGGCAACGGCAAGTGCGCGTTAAAACGAGGCGTGTCGCCCTACCGCACCGCCTTCCTCACGTTCCAGATCCGCTACGACGTGGCAGGCTGCGCTGTTCGCGTCCGTAAAACCTCCGAGAGTGCCCAGATACCAATCCAGCCAGCTGAGAGTAGCCAGAAAGCGCCTGCCAGAAGCGCAAGAACGTTTATTGCGTAGAGCACTCGGTGTACCAGCGGGGATACCGAGTCGCTCACATTCATCTGCCGGAGTGTGCGGGCGGAAAGGAGCGCGCCAAGTTTTACCAGTAGAAGCAACCCGGTGTAGAGCGTCAAAACCCACCAAAGAAGCGTGACCGGTCCCTCCACGCCGAGCACGCCCAGATCCAACAGTACCATACCGAGGATCCCGGCAGTCACGACAAGGTCCAGGATGATATCTTTGAGCATGGTCTGATGTGGCGATAGCGTACGAGTATCTTGTAGACGAACGGACGGTGTATCGTCAGTCCGTCGGGAAAGATAAGTAGAACAGGAACGGCTTACCGCTTTCCATCTACCTCCCTGGAGGCTGCCGTTAGATCGATACACACGCCCGGGGATCTATCTGGTAACGCACGCGTCGGAGGGATCGCGCTATTGTAACTTTCTTAAATACCTGAAGTATTTTGCGCGTAGTAGTCTAAGCATCTTCGGTCCTGTCATCGCTTAGATCGCGCTTTCCCCCGCTGCTTGCTCATAACCTTCAGTATGACCTTTGACTATGCGTAGACTTTTCATTCTAACTCTTGTCTTTTGTTTTTCCGGCGCGCTGGTGGTTCAGGCGCAGTCCATGGCCGACGGTAGCATGGATAGCCAGGATGGCTTTGCCCGGGCAATTGCAGTTGACAACGACCTGCTATACATCGGCGAGACCGAGCACTTGCACGTGCCAGGTCTGGTGTACGTCTTTCAGAAGGACGATGATGAGTGGGCCGAGCTTGGACGCATAGCCGCTCAGGATGAAGAGGTGGGCACGGGTTTTGGCCGCGCGATTGCTGTCTCCGGCGACCGTGTGCTGGTTGGTGCGCCGGAATATGAACCCTTCGGTGCCGCGTATCTGTTCGAACGGGCCGGCGACTCCTGGAACGAGGTGTCTAAGTTAACTCCGTCCGACACTACGCAGGCGTTTGGAAGCAGCGTAGCCCTCGGCGATGGCTGGCTGTACGTAGGCGCGAGCGAGGAGGGTGATGGCGCCGGACGGGTGTATGCCTATCATGAAGCCGACGGTAGTTGGGAGCTGCGCGAGTCGCTCCAGGCCGATGGCATCGAGTCAGGTGACAAGTTTGGTGAGCGCATTGCTGCCGATGGATATCATCTACTCGTGAGCGCGCCGGAAAAGGATGCAGGCGCCGTTTTCGCCTATCGTTTTGATGCGGATGATGACACGTGGGCTGAGCTGGGGCAGCTTGGTAGTCAGGGAGCCTCTGATGGTGCGCGGCTGGGCGCCTCTCTCCACCTGCATGATGGCCAGCTACTTGCAGGAGCACCCCGCCACGGTACTACGGGCGCGGTTCTCACGTATGCGTATGATGAGGACGGCGATAACTGGGAGAGCGCCGGTGTGCTGCAGGCTTTCGAGGGTGGCGCTCCTCAGCAATTCGGCACAGCGGTAGCCTATGATGGCACAAGTGTATGGGTCGGCGCCCCCGCGGCCGACAGCCGCGTAGGTGCGCTGTATCAGTTTACCCGGGGTGAGGACGACGCTTCATGGACGTCGGTCCGCAAGCACGCCTCGCCCGAAGCAGAAGGGCGTCCGATGTTTGGCGCCACGCTGGCAGCCGCTGGTGGTCTGGCAGCCGTCGGTCTACCGGGCACAACCGGTGGAGCGGGCAGCGCAGCGGTATTCGAACATGACGAGGACGAGTGGACGGTCACTGCTATCCTGGAGGGAGATGCCGATGTGGGGCTCGCTTCAATTACCGGTGGCGAGCGCACCTGCGAAGAAGGAGCGATTGAGATCTTTGAGTGCAATAACGTCGATCTGCTTTCCTTCTTGCCTATTCGTGAGGTGGGTGGCGAACGCACCACGCGCATGAACGACGTCTGGGGATGGACCGACCCCGAAACCGGGCGCGAGATCGGACTCTTTGGCCGCACCGACGGACTCTCTTTTGTGGATGTCACCGACCCGGTCAATCCGGTCTTTCTCGGTGACCTGCCGATGACCGAGGGCGCACGCTCAAGCTCCTGGCGCGACACAAAGGTAATGGGCAACTACTCTTTTACCGTCTCTGATAACGCCGGCGAGCACGGCATGCAGATCTTCGACCTGACGCAGCTGCGCGATTACTATGACACCGACGAGCCCGCCACCTTCGAGCCGACAGTGCTCTATGACCGTATCAACAGCGCGCACAACGTGCATGTGAATGAGGAGACCGGTTACGCATACATCGTTGGCGCCAGCGGTGGCGGCGAGACGTGTGGCGGCGGCCTCCACATGGTCGATATCAACGATCCGCTCAACCCCGAATTCAAGGGCTGCTTTGCTGATGAGCGCACCGGACGCTCGGGTACGGGCTACACGCACGACGTGCAGTGCGTCATCTACGAAGGACCGGATGAGCGCTACCAGGGGCAGGAGATCTGCTTCGGCGCCAACGAAACCGCCATCAGCATTGCCGACGTAACGGACAAGGACAACCCGGTGGCGCTTTCCATCGGCACGTATCCGAATTACGGCTATGTGCACCAGGGATGGCTTGATGAAGATATGCGCTACTTCTACGTGAACGACGAGCTGGACGAGCTGAACGGCCTCGTCGACAACACGCGCACCCTCATCTGGGATCTGCAAGACCTCGAAGATCCGCAGCTCGTGGAAGAGTACTTCTTCGACACCACGGCCAGCACGCACAACATCTACATCAAGGGCAACACGATGTATCTCTCGAACTACCGCGCGGGATTGCATGTGATGGACATCTCCGATCGGGAGAATCCGGTTGAGATCGGCCAGTTCGACACCGCGCCGTTCCAGGAAGGCCCCGGCTTCTCGGGTTCCTGGAGTAACTATCCGTTCTTCGAGAGCGGCACCATCCTGGTCAACAGCATCGGCGAAGGCATCTTCATGGTGCGCCCGCAGGATGCACCCGCGCTGTAACATCCAGTCACTGATCGGCGGGGCGGTGCCCATCCGCCCCGTATCGAACTCGTCATCCATCTTCCGATAACCGCCGTATTTCCATGCGTTCGTTCTTGTCGGCACTGCTTTTCGTTTCGTTCTTCGCCGTTTCGATCACCGCTATTGCGGTTGCTCAGGAGAGCGATACCGAAAAAGATCTCCTGTTCGTGACGAATCAGGGCGAAGCGTCTGTCTCCATCATCAACATGAACACCAACGAGGTAGTGGAGACCGTGGACCTCACGGCGTTCGGTTTCTCGTCAAATGCCTCACCGCACCACGCAGTCGCTGAGAAGGACGGCTCTGCGTGGTATGTGTCGATGATTGCGGAAAACACAGTGCTTAAACTGAATTCGGATGACGAGGTGGTCAGTCAGGGGCAGATGGAAGCGCCCGGTCTGCTCTCCATCCATCCGACGAAGAACTACTTGTTTGTCGCGCGCTCTATGATGGCGGCGAGTCCTCCGCAAAGCCTCGGGATGGCTGATCGGGATGATCTTGCGACGCTGGAAGAGGTGGGTGTCTTCTTTGATCGCCCGCACGCTGTGACGACGACGGCCGACGGACGCTTCGTGTACTCGGCCAGCCTCGCTACCAACCAGTTTATCGGCCTGGATCCGGAGACGCAGCGTGGTGAATTAACGGCCATCGACGGGTCGACCCATGTGCTCGTGCAGCTCGCTTCATCGCCGGATGGCATGCAGCTCGCTGGCACGGGACAGCTCTCGGCCGCGCTTCTTCTCTTTGATGTAGAAGATGACGGTCGTCTCACGCTCACCGACGAAATCGAAGTAGGCGCGCAGCCCTGGCACCCGATCTACAGCCCGGATGGCAGTCGGATTTACGTACCCAACAAGCAGGGCAACTCGGTCAGCGTTGTGGATGTGGAGCAGCGCGAGGTGATTCACACGATTGAAGGCGACGCCTTCGCTGAGCCGCACGGCGCGGCACTCTCAGCCGATGGCCGCTACCTCTACGTCTCGAACAACCATCAGCGCGGCATGATGGAGGATATGATGCGGGACATGGTGGCCGGCGCCGAGCAGCCTGCAGGTAGCCCACGGGATCATGATGACCACCACGACGATCACGACCACCATGCTGATCATGACCACGATGAGCACGATCATGATACGGACGAGCGCCCGGGCACCGTCGCTGTAATCGACACCGAAACGTTTGAAGTGGTGCAGGTGATTGAGGTGGGCGTCTATCCCACGGGACTCGGAACGCAGGTCCGGTAAATCGTCCGTCGAATCGATCGATCATCCCCCACAGTCAGTAACGTTCTTCATGCCGAAGTACGCGCCTCTTCTCCTTGTTTTTTTGCTGGTTGGATGCGGGACCACAGCGCCCGACGGAGAACGCGAGGCCGCCGAGCGTGCCGTCTTTCCGGGCGATTACGAGCGCGACGTGTATCCCTTTGAGGTTCGAGACGCCGACGGCGAGCCGTACGATCACCCGTTCACCGGCGGCTTTAATCATCCGCGGCCGCAGTTTGTGGATATCAACGGCAGCGGCTACCCCGATCTGTTCGTGCAGGAGCAGACCAACCAGCTGATGTTTTTCGAAAACGTGCCGGATGGTGACGGCGGCCGCACGCTGGAGTGGCGCACCGACCGGTTTCAGGATCTGCTTGTAGGGGAGTGGTTTCGGTTTGTGGATCCGCAAGATGACGGCGTCTTCGATCTGATCACCGAGTCGCCGTTCAACTACATCCGCTACTTCCAGAACACAGGCACCGCCGAGGCGCCGGAGCTTACCCTGGTCTCCGACACGCTGCGCGACGTGCACGGCGAGCCCATCTTCTCCGATCGTCAAAATATTCCGAATATCGCGGACATCGATTGTGATGGTTTGCCCGATCTTTTCCTCGGCCGGCTCGATGGTACTATCACCCGATTTAAGGCGCAGGGCTTTGATGTCGACGGCGTGCCGCAGTTCGATCTGGTGACGAACCGTTTCGAGGATATCGAGATTATCACGCAGTTCGGCACGCTGGCCCACGGCGCCAACTCGCTGGCCTTCGAGGATTATGACGGCGATGGCAACATCGATCTCTTCTGGGGCGATTTCTTCGAGCCGAGTCTGCTGCTTATCGAAAATCAGGGCAGATGTGGGGCTCCCGACTTCCGCACGCAACCGCAGGTTTTTCCGCCGAACGACCCGGTGAGCTCCTCCGGCTATAACGCGCCCGCACTCGTAGACTGGACCGGCAACGGCATCAAGGATCTGTTCGTCGGTGTGCTGGGCGGCGCTCACGATCCGAACTCGACGCTCGATGCTAACTTCCTCTTTTACGAAGCAGAGTCTACGGATAGCTACCAGCTGAAAACGGAGACCTTTCTGCGGACCATCAACATTGGGAGTGAGAGCACGGCAGCGTTCGGCGATCTGACCGGCAATGGCGCCAGGGATCTGCTGCTCGCCAACCGCATCGATCCAGAAAACAGGCAGACGTCCACCGTCCATTTCTTTGCGAACGAGGGCACGGCCAGTGACCCGAGCTTTCAGTACCGCGGCCCGCTGGATCTACCTGAGGTCTACGACTACGCGCCGACGCTTGGCGACCTGACGGGCAACGGTGAGCTGGATCTGGTGCTGGGCACGTGGCGGGGCGAACTGCTCGTCTACAAAAATGACGGGCTTGATGATGATGGCATTCCGCGGTTCGTGAAGGACGAAAGTCACGAGCTGGAGACGCCGCGCGGCAACACCTCCATCCCCACGCTGGTGGATCTGAACGGCAACGGTCTGCTCGATATCGTGACCGGCGCCTCCATCGGTCGGGTTTATCTTTTTGAGAATGAGGGCACAGCCGAAGAGCCCTCGTTTGCTTTGCGAGAAGAGGCGTTTGACAACGTGAAGCTGGACCGCCGTAGCGCCCCCGCCTTCTTCGATGTGGATGGTAGCGGCACGCTCGATCTCATCCTCGGCTCCGAGGGAGATGGGCTGGTGCTGCATCGCAACATCGGCTCGGCGCAGGCGCCCGTGTGGGCTCCGGCTGATCCGCTTCCGATTGATGCGCCGCGCTACGCGACGCCCGTTTTTGTTGATCTGTTTGACACGGGGCAGCCCGCGCTGGTGATGGGCGGCCGCGGTGGTGGGCTCGTCTATTTTGGGCCAAGGCAGCAGGTGCTGGCGCGTAACTAATCTCCGATCTCATGCCCGATGCCTGGCCCCTGCTCAACCGTTCGCTCCGCGGGGATTTTCGCGTGTTCAGAGTACATGAGGAGCACCGGCGCGCGCCCACGACAAAGGCCGAGCACTCCTTTTTCGTGATTGAGGCGCCCGACTGGGTCAACGTGGTGCCTGTTACCGAGGAGGGGCAGCTCGTATTCGTGCGGCAGTACCGTTTCGGCACGGAGGAGGTGACGCTGGAGATTCCGGGCGGGATGATCGACCCGGGGGATGACGGGCCGCTCGCGGCGGGGCTGCGAGAGCTTCGGGAGGAGACAGGCTACATCAGCGAACGGCTTGTGGACCTCGGTGCAGTCGAGCCGAATCCGGCTCTTCAGACGAACCGCTGCCACACCGTCCTGGCCCTTGAGGCTACAAAGGATGGCCCCGCGACGCCCGATGGCACAGAGGATCTCGACGTTGTCCTCTTTGACCCGGCCGATGTGCCGGCGCTTATCACCTCCGGTCAGATCACGCACGCGCTGGTGGTGGCGGCGTTTTATTTGTATGATGCGTGGCGGAGAAGCGATTAGTAACGAGGCGTTTTTCGCCCTGCGTACAGCGTGAACCGTGCAACGTGCAACGTAGAACGTGGTGCGTTTGCAGAGGTCGCGGTGGGGAATGGGAACGGTGTAAATCCGGTTGTAGAGCGGAGAACACCCCACACGCGTATCACCACGGCGGTTACCTGCGACACGGCACGCCGTGCCGCTACGGTTCGATTCCTCAATTCATCCTTTCCTGACCACGCCCGCAGGCCCTATCATCAGGCGTCCCAAGATTCCTGCGGGCGGGTCTGAAGAAAAGTAATTAAAACGCATACCCGATGCTAACTCCACCCCAGGGCAACGCCTGCAGTTGGCTGCCATCGATGCCGAAGAGCGGTGTAAACCCGACGCGAAAGAGCATTCCGCGATTTTCTGGTTGTAAGCGGTAACCGGTAACAAGTGTGGCGAAAATCCGGCTGGAGGGCTCTACGTCGAACTGGAGTGGCCCGATGGTTTCGAGGGTACTGGAGTCCCACATCAAGGTCGTTCCGGCTCCAAGCTCAAAGCCGCTTGCACGCCGCCCCGTCAGATACGTGACGGTGATGGGGATGGAGCGAAACGTGCCGTTGCGATCTATCTCGAGCCCACCGTTTCCACGACTGCTATTTAGCTGGGCGTAGCCGATGCGACCACTCCATCGTCCCGTCAGGTGGCGCTCGTAGTTCACACTGTAAACCCCTCCCGACCCCATCAGCTCAAGGAAGATGCGGTTTTGGGCCAGATTCTCAAATGGTGAGGCCTGATTGAATACTGACCTTCCTCCCGCGAGTGAATCTGCCGAAGCAATGCTTCGGTTTTCTACTGTATGGCCGGAATAAGCAGATGAAGAGTGCGCATGTGCGCTCGTGGTCAGCGCAGCGAGTAACAGGATAGCTGCACATTTCGCCAGGCTAACGCGCGAGAACGTGGGGCGAAGGATACCTTGAGACGCAGGTAATTGTGTGTCCATGTCGGGAGTTTCTATGCAAGGTAAATGTGGAACCCACGTACGCCAGGACAAGACGTGAAAATGCGTGCATGGGAAATATCACGCCTCAATTCCGATAGCAGGTTGTGGTTCCCAGCGTCGGAAAATAGCTGGTAGATGAGCCTGAACATGCCACGTCAGGCCGGCGCAAGTTTATCTCCGAACTTCCCTGCCAGCTTGCGCGGGTGGAACAAGCACGTCCCCTCACAGCGATTTCGCAGGGTTGAGAGTTGGCACGGTACGAGCTGAAAGACTGGTGGCATTTCGTCGAGATCACACCTTAGGAGTACGCGGACTCCGCCCAGCGCCGCGTCAGTCGCTGTGTTCCTTCCTCGCTGGTGTCAAGTACGAGAAGGAGCGTCCTCTCAAAATCAACCTCTCGCCCGGAAGCCGTCGGCCTCAGCAGTCATTCTCCACACCAATATTCGTCATCTCCTCGATTCCTCGTCTCACCTTTCCAACGCCCCGAACTCAAAATGCTCATAATCCGGGAGCTTCCTCTCGCCGTTTCGGTAGTCCGTCGCTCCGTAGAATACGGCAGCTGCTTTGCGGCCACAACGTCGCGGCTTCGCTCCCACTACCATGATGCTGAAGGCTATCGGCGAGATTCTTCACTTCGTTCAGAATGACGAGAATTGATGGAATGGCGGTATACTTACCTCTCCCTCCTACGTCATTCTGAGGAGCTTGCGACGAAGAATCCCGCCGTTTCGGTAGTCCGTCGCTCCGTAGAACACGGCAGCTGCTTTCCGGCCACAACCTTGCGGCTTCGCTCCCACTACTCTGATGCTGCACGCTATCGGCGAGATTCTTCACTTCGTTCAGAATGACGAGTGTGGATGACGGGTGCCCTTTTCCTCGATTCCTCGTCTCTTCGACTCATCGATTCCTCGTTTCGCGTTTCCAACGCCCCAAACAAAGAACCCCCACACCCCCAAACCCCCACACGCAATGGCCTCACACAGCCTCGCTAATCGCCGCAAGCACGTGCTCGGTGGCGGGTGGCCGGAGGTTGTAGTGCGAGCTCATCACGCGGCCATAGGCGCCGGCGGTGGCGACCAGTAAGATGTCGCCTTCCTCTGTGGGGGGCAGGCGGCGGCTGTGGCCCAGCACGTCTCCCGTTTCGCAGATCGGGCCGACCACCTCGGTCGTCAGCGACGGGGGCTCATCCAGCTTCGAGAGGTTGATGATCTCGTGGTATGCGCCGTAGAGTGCTGGACGCACCAGTGAGTTCATTCCGGTGTCCACGCCCACATAGTGGACGTCGCCCTTCTGCTTGGTTTGGGTGACTCGAGTCAAGAGCACACCGGCCTCCGATACGAGGAATCGTCCCGGTTCAATCCACAATTCATAGCCGGGATAGGCAGTCTGAAAGCGGGCGAGTTGCTCGGAGAGCGCGTCGAGGTCGAGTGGCAGAGCTCCCGGACGCTCCGGCACGCTCAGCCCGCCGCCAAGGTTAAGTACGCGTGCGGTGGGGATGTCTTCAGCGATGGAGGCCAGAAACAGCGCGGTATCGGACCACGCATCTGGCGTGCTGATGCCACTGCCCAGATGCGCGTGCAGCCCGACAATGCGCACGCTCAGTTCCTCAGCGAGGCTTAGCAGTCGCTCCATATCCGGCGGGGAGACGCCAAACTTCGACTGGGCCCCCGCAGTGCGCACATGGCGATGATGCCCATGCCCTCGACCCGGATCGACGCGGATGAACACATCCTGCCCTTCGAACACCTCACCCCAGCGCTCCAGCGCATGCACGTTGTCGAGCGTCACGTGGATGCCTATTTCAAACGCCGTTACATACTCCTTCCGCGCAGCAAAATTGGGCGTGAAGAGAATGCGCGAAGGGTCGATGTCGGGGAAAAGGTCGAACACGTGAGTCACCTCGCCGGGCGAGACGCACTCGAAGCCCAGATCACGCTGTTCGAAGAGCCGCAACACCTCCGGATGGGCGTTCGCCTTGATCGCGTAAAATCGTCGGCTGATGGGCGCGAGGCTGCTTATGCTATCCACCGCGGCGTGCAGCGTGTCGGTGTTGTAGACGTAGCACGGCGCCTCCTTCTCGGCCAGCTCCAGCAGTTCTTCTCGGCGGTTGCGCCACCAGCGGGTGGGACCGGTGGCCTCATCGGCAAGCTCACCGAAGAGCTCCCGCCACGAGGGACCGAGCAGGTCATCAGGGCCGCGGGTATCGAACAGCTGCGCATGGAGCTTCCGCAGTAGCCGCGGCGCCTGCTCCTCATTCACGGTAAACGTGAAGTTGAGATCACTCGCCGCCTGCGAGACGAGGTACACCTGCTGCTCATCGAACACCTCAAAGACCGGTGCCAGCTCGTTCAGCAGTGATCGGATGTTGCGCCCGACAAGGCTCACCACTGCGCACGGGCCGATCTCCCGGGCCGTGCAAAACGCATCGAGGTCTTCGAGCAGGCTTTCAATCACCGACGGATTGAGCGCGTTGGCACTCGGGTCGAGCGAGACTGTCACGTTCGTCTCCGACGTCGCAACGAGGTCCACCGACAACCCGTGGTCCTTGAACACAGCAAACGCATCGGCCAGAAAGCCGACCTGCTGCCACATGCCCAGCGTCTCCATCGAGATAAGCGAGACGCCAGTCTTGATCGACAGTGCCTTCACCTGTGCACCCACGTCCGGCACGTCGGTAGCGATGATCGTGCCCTGGAGGTCGGGCGCTTCGGTGCTTCTGATGTGCAGCGGGATGTGGTGGCGCCGCACCGGATCGACGCAGCGCGGGTGCAGCACCTTGGCGCCCATCGTGGCGAGCTCCTGCGCCTCGTCGTAGTCCAGGTATCGAAGCAGGCGCGCCGACGGAATCTGCCGCGGGTTGGCGGTGAAGAGGCCGGGCACGTCCGTCCAGATCTCCAGTCGCTCCGCCTGCACGCGTGCCGCGAGGTAGGCCGCCGACGTGTCGGATCCACCGCGCCCGAGGAGCACGGTGTCGCCATCAGCATCCCGCGCGATAAAGCCCTGCGTGAGTACGATCGGGGTGTCGTATTCCTCCAGACCATCCCGAAGCTCCAGGTCGGCTTCCGTACCGCAGCGAGCATTCAGGTAATGCCGCTCCGGCACACCATCGGCCTCCGGCAGAGCCGCAAGCATGTTTCGGGCGTCCTGCCAGGTGGTACCGAGCCCGCGGGAGAGCAGGTACGCCGTACCCAGCGTCGTCGACATCAACTCGCCCATCGCCATCACGCGGGCCTTCAGCCTCGGGCTCGTCTCGCGGATGAGCGAAGCGCCATGCGCCAGCCGATCCAGCGTCTCGAACCGCTCAAACAGTAGCGACTCGCCATCAAGCTGCAGTTCCACCGCCAGATCAAGATGTTGCTGCTTGATCTCCTGCAGCAGTTGCTCGTGCGCTCCCTCCACACTCGCCTCAAGGAGGGCTTCCAACTTGTCCGAGATCCCCGCGAGAGCGGAGCAAACCATCAGCACGCGCTTGTCATCCTTCACATGCGCCTCTGCCACCGCTGCAATCGTATTCCAGCGCTCCCTTGTAGAAACGCTCGTACCGCCAAACTTGAGGACAATCCAGGAAGCCATACCGTGCTACATTCGTGCTCGATAGTAGAAACCGCCGTTTAAGGCGCCCATCAGCCCACGGCAACCTTCGCAGCCGGTTTCCATTTGCACTGCTGTTTGTCTCGATTTCTACACAACTCAACCAAAATCAACTGCCTGTATGCCTGCACGTGCCGTCTGGTCGCTCTTCGAACAGCACCTTTTCGCCACCCCCTCCACGCATGAGCTCTTCAATCCGTACGTAGACCGCCGCGATGAACTGGACCGCCCGGACGCGCCTTCTTCCCGACGTTCCAACCTAAAGCGGTACGTCGACGCCTACACCACCTCGCCGGCTCTTTTTCTGTTGATGGAGGCGCCCGGACCCTGGGGCTGCCGTTTCTCGGGCATTCCGGTCACCAGTGAGGCGCAGCTTGTGGACCCCGATTTTCCCATCGATGGCGACCCTACCAGCCTTGAAGAGGAGCCTCACAACGAGTACAGCGCCAACATCTTCTGGCGCGTGTTACAGCCGCACTTCCCCCGGTTTTTCGTGTGGAACAGCGTTCCGTTTCACCCGCACGATGAAGGCGCGCCACTGACCATCCGGACACCCCGGCGGAGCGAGGTAACGGCCTACGGTGATCTGCTCACCGGACTGGTGGACGCGCTGCAGCCGGACAGGCTCGTCGCCATCGGCAGAAAAGCAGAGCAGGCGTACAAGAAGCTCGGGATGGAGAGCACCTACGTACGGCATCCTTCACACGGTGGTGCGAAGAAGTTCGAGAAAGGGATTAACGAGCTTTTGAATGAGACCGGGGTCGCACAGGAGGCCTAACGGAAGAACTTTCTCCGATTTGTACACACGCTGCGATATCTGTGGGGCTCGTATGCCTCCGGCACGCTGCGAGGAAGAGATCTGGGGTGTGTATCGGCGTGGAATGTGATTTGCGGAGGATATCCGGCAGAACTATACTTCGTATCCCACTTTCCCCCACCAACAGACCGCCGGTATGGCAAAAGATCGTCGCGCCGAAGTAGAGGCGCTATTTGAGGAAGCAATTGAGCTTCCGCCCGAAGAGCGGGAGGCATTTCTTGAGAAAGCGTGCGGAGAAGATGAGACGCTGAAGAAGGATGTAGAAACACTGCTTGCAGCTTACGAGGAAGCCCCCACATTCCTTGAGCGCGGTGCGATGGCGCTCGGTCAGGAGCTGGGAGTAGGTGATCCGGCGGACGAGCCCGCTGATTTGCGCGGTGAAACTATCGGTCCGTACCGGATTGAAGAGTTGATAGGGCGCGGAGGCATGAGTGTGGTCTATCGCGCCGAACGTGCCGATGGGGCGTTTGAGCAAACGGTAGCACTAAAGCTACTGCCGGCGTACTTCGAGACGGACGAGCGGGTAGCACGTTTTCGTGCGGAGCGGCAGATATTAGCTGCGCTCGACCACCCCAATATTGCTCGCCTTCTGGATGGTGGGACGACGGCTGAGGGGCATCCCTATCTCGCGATGGAATATGTTGAGGGGATTAGCATCACCGAGTACGCAGCTCGCGCGGAGCTTCCTGTGGATGCGCGGGTGCAGCTTTTGCAGGATGTGTTGAGTGCGCTTCAGTTTGCGCATCGTAACCTTGTCGTACACAGGGATATCAAGCCATCCAATATCCTTGTTACAGAGAACGGCGAGGTAAAGCTTCTCGACTTCGGTATTGCGAAGCTGCTCGGGCCTCAAGAGCAGGCCCTTACGCAGCCGCTAACCCGGACCGGGCAGCGCTTCATGACACCTGAGTATGCAGCGCCGGAGCAGGTGCGTGGCGGCACCATTTCTACGGCAACCGACGTCTACCAGGCTGGCGTGCTGGCCTACGAGTTACTCACCGGCGTCCGTCCTTTCGACCTGACGGACAAGACGCCATCGCAGATTGAGCAAATTGTGGTGGAGGAGGTACCTCCCAAGCCATCCACTGCCGTCACTCACACCTCGGGCACCGACCGCACGCAGCCACCTGCTCGCCAGGGTGCAGAGCTGGATGGGGATCTGGACACCATTGTGCTAAAGGCCATGGCCAAGGAGCCCGAGCGGCGGTACACCTCAGCAGAGGCGTTTCGCGATGATCTGCGGCGCTATCAGGAAGGGCGGCCGGTTGAGGCGCGTGCTCCGACCATGAGGTACCGGGCACGCAAATTCGTAAAGCGCAATCGCTGGCCCGTTGGTACCGGGGCTGCGGCATTGGTGCTACTCGTTGTTTTTGTGGCAGCACTGATGCAGCAGCGCGCAGTCGCGGTTGAGGAGAGAGACCGCGCCACCATGGAGGCGGAGAAGGCGGAGCGCGTTACCGACTTCCTTACCGATCTGCTGGAAGCGGAGGCCCCCGATCAGGCGCAGGGCCGTGAGGTAACCGTTCGCGAGGTGCTGGAAGAGGGCACCCGCCGCATCGATGAAGAACTGGGCGATCAACCAGAAATCCAGGCGACCCTCTACAGCACCACAGGCCGTGTGTATCGGCAGATGGGGGAGCTTGACACAGCCGACTCGCTTCTACAGCATGCTGTGGCTACCGCAGGTACGTTGCCCGGAGAGCAGGGCATCCGTATTCGGGCGGAAGCGCTGCAGGAGCTCGGCCACCTGCGTAACTGGCAGCGCGACAGCGAAGGGGCTGAGGCGAAGATGCGCGAGGCGCTTCAACTGTTAGAGTCGATCTACGAACAACACGAAGAGCTGGCCAGCGCTTATGCGGGACTCGCCGAAGTACTGCGCACCAACGGGGACTACGCAGCGGCAATTGAGCTCAATCAGCAGGCGCTGGAGATGTTCGACGTCGTATGGGACTCTCCCGAAGAGACCGTTGCTGTTGTGCTGTCGAATCAAGGCCTCGCGCATCATCAGACGCGTGACTACCGGGCTGCAGAGAACTACTATCGCGAGGCCCTCTCGATCTTCGATGAACTCGGAATTGAATCCTCGCGAGGTAAGGCGGCCGTGCTCCACAACGCAGGCGGGCTCGCTCGGGCAACGGGGCAATATGTTGCCGCCGACTCCTTCTTCCAACAGGCGGTGGCCGTCGATCGGCTCATTCATGGAGACGAGCACCCCAGTACCGCCACGAGTATCGCAAATCATGGCATGAATCATCGGTTGCGGGGTGCCTACATGGAGGCGGAGGAGACCCTCACGGAGGCAATCTCCATCCTGAGTAACGTGGTCGAAGATTCCCATCCGGCTCTTACGCTGCGCAGAACCAATCTACTCGCTACACTAACCGACACAGGGCGATTCGACGAAGCTCTGGCGTTGCTGGAGCGGATTCGCTCAGATAGGGCCGAGCGCAGCGGTGAAAGCGAAGACCGATTTTTCTATCTGGAGCGAGCCATAATAAACGAGGCGTCTGGACGGTTTGAAGAAGCCGAATCGGATGCCTGGCAAGCCCTTTCAGCAAGCAAAGAGGACGAGCATCCAGATGATAAGTCGCGATCGCTCTCGGTTATTCGAAGTGTACTGCAGGCGCAGGGAAAGAAGGCTGAAGCGGTGTCCTATGCGGAGCGCTCTGCTAAGGTGTACCTCGGTTCTAATGCTATTTCCACGTCGGGGTTGTATCGGGTGCTTGCCCTTGTTGAAGCATATCGGAAGGCTGACCGCGTTGAGGACGCTGAGGCCAAGCTTGCCGTGGCCGATAGTACGGTCGAGGCTGCCTTTGCTCCTCACAGCCGCCCGGCACAACTGGCGCTACGCGAGCGCGCTTTGCTGCTTCACCAAGCAGGGGAGCATGCCCAAGCTCTTGAGTTGCTCTACGACGTGCGCGACTGGAAGCGTACCACGTATCGGGAAGAGCATCATGCCCGCGCTGTCATAGCGGGCCAGCTGGCTTCCGTACACGCTGCACTCGGCAACCGTTCGAAAGCCGACGATTACCTTGAAGATGCGCTCCAGAGAGCTGAGGGTCAAACCGCTCCCTGGGCTATCGCGGTACGACGGATCGCGGACGACCTCCGGTAGACACACGCTCTCGCAAGCGAACGCTGAGACGTCTGCTAAAACAGCCAGGCCGTGGGTAGAGTGTTTACGGTTTCAAACGTTCCGAAACCGATTACAAGGGCTACGACAAAGAACAGAAGAAGTAGTCCAAAGCCTAACAGGTACAGGACGCCAGTGATAATGAAATAGGTCTGTAGCTTGTTTAGCAATCGCGGAATATCTTGCGGACCGGCTGTGCTGGCTGCGGTGCCGGCCTGCCACAGTAATACACCCATCCAGATGTACAGGATACCTATCAGCAAGATAAGGTTCAGGACTCCGACGATGATGTTGATGACGCCGACGAATTTCAGCCATCCAGCCATACCGGCTGCTGGCCTCGAGATTTCAGGGGCATCTACAGTCAGACCAAAAGCGTCCATTGGAGAGATAACGTTGAGAGGGAAGGGCCGGGTTTACAGTATATGGGCTGAAACTATTCGCTACATGAATGTGCCATCGGTTGCGCCGAAAGTGGTGGGCTTTGAGAGGTGAAAAGTGGTTATCCGTCTGGTGTTGTGACGCATATTATGAAAAGCCAGGTTGTGTCGATCAAAACCTCTTAAGCCGATGAGTCCCGAGCGTCGCGCGGAAATTGAGTCGTTGTTTGAGCAGGCGCTGAATCTTACGTCTGAACAGCGGGCGGATTTTCTGGATACCGCCTGCAGTCGTGATGAAGAGCTTCGCTCTGCCGTTGAAAGGTTGCTCGAAGCCTATGATCAGGCGCCCGACTTTCTGGATGGGAATGCAGGTGCTTTGATATCTGATGAGGTGGAGAAGGATAAGAAACCGATGACCGGGCGGGTTATCGGCGCCTATCGTCTGGAGGAGCGTATTGGTGCGGGAGGAATGGGGGTTGTTTATCGGGCCTCACGTGCTGATGGGAGTTTCGAGCAGACCGTAGCACTGAAATTGTTACCTCGATTCCTGGAGACCACCGAGCGTGTGGCGCGCTTTCGGATGGAGCGCCAGATTCTCGCCCGCCTCAATCATCCAAACATTGCTCGCCTGCTTGATGGGGGCGTGACGGATGAGGGCTACCCGTATCTCGTCATGGAGTATGTAGATGGCCGCTCAATTACGGAATACGCACAGGAAAATGGCCTCTCACTTCGGGAGCGCATAGGCCTGCTGCTGGATGTGCTCCGAGCGCTCCGCTACGCCCACACGAATCTTATCGTGCACCGCGATATCAAGCCGGCCAACATCCTCGTCACGGACGACGGGGACGTGAAGCTCCTCGATTTCGGAATCGCCAAGTTACTTGATGCTACTGATGCGCCTGAGGATAGGATCACCCGGACGGCGCAGCAGCTGCTCACACCAGAGTACGCCGCGCCGGAGCAGATCATGGGAGAGCCGATTACCACGGCTACCGATGTTTATCAGGTAGGGGTGCTCGCCTACGAGCTGCTCGCCGGTGAGATGCCGTTCAGGCTGAAGGGAAAAACCCCTTCCGAAATTCAGAAAGCTATCGTTGAGTCGGAGCCCACGAAGCCCTCTGCCGCGGCCACCGGTGTTGGTCGTTCCGACAAAGCGGATGCTCGATCAGCTCGAAATGTCGACGCAAAGCAGCTTAAAGGTGATCTTGATACGGTGGTGCTCAAGGCCATGCGCAAGGAGCCGGAGCGCCGGTATCCTGAAGCCGATGGATTTGCCTCAGATCTGCGCAGGTATCTTTCCGGTCATCCTGTGAGTGCCCGTCCCTCTACCTGGCGGTATCGCTCGGGCAAGTTCATTGCTCGGCATCGCTGGGGCGTAGCTACCGCGGCCGTGGTAACAGTTGTAATTGCAGCGCTGTTTGCCATTGCGATGCAGCAGCGCTATCTGGCGCTCTACGAGCGTGACCGGGCACAGCACGAGGCGTCCAAGGCCTAGCAGGTGTCTGATTTCCTCGTGGGGCTGTTTGAGGCAGGCAACCCGTTCGCAGTGCCCATAGACGAAGAATCTACCATCGATGATGTGATGGAACGGGGGCTTGCCGATATTGAGACGCTTGACAATCAGCCCTCCGCCCAGGCGTCGATGTACGAAGCCTTAAGTAGGGCATACGTGGGGCTTGGCGACTATACGAAGGCGGACTCGCTGGCCCGCCGGTCGCTGGAGATTCGGGAAGCCACGTTCGATCCACCTGATCTGAGTATCGCGAGTGCGCTCGATCAGCGGGCCACAGTGCTTGAGAAGATGGGGAAATATACCCGAAGCGAGGAGTACGCGCGCAGATCCCTCGCCATGCGACAGGAACTTCTGGACCCGCCGCATGAGCTCATAGCCTCAAGCCTGAACGGGCTGGCTCTCACACTCAAGGAACAGGGGAAGCTGGAGAAAGCGGACTCACTGTATCGGGAGGCCCTTATCATGCGTCGTACCGTTCATGGCGACGAGCACGCTGACGTGGCCTCAACGCTTACGAATATCGGAATGGTAGCCTTCGAACGCGGTAGGTTTAAGGAAGCAGAAGAATACCATGAGGAGGCGCTGGCGATAAATCGGGTTGTTTTTGGCGATTCTCATCCTCAAACAGCGCTCAGTCTCAACAACCGGGCACTCGCGGTGCAAAATCAAGGTCGGTATGCAGAGGCTGAACCACTATTTCGTGAGACACTGGAAATATCGACTACGGTACTCGGTGATGAGCACCCGCACGTAGCCACGGTAACCAATAATCTCGCTGTAGTGATTGAGGAACAAGGCCGGATGACGGAATCCGGAGAGCTGAAGAAAAAAGCATTGCATGTTACGCGCGCAGCGCTCGGCGAGAATCATCCGACTCTGGCAGCACGGCTGAACAACCTGGGCGTCCACTATCTGAAGATGCGTGATTATCGCGAGGCGGAGCGCTATTTTCAAGAGACGCTTGAGCTACTGGAGCGAACAGTTGGCCTTACACATCAGCACTCGGCGCTGACGATGGGTAGTCTGGCCAGGGCCGTTCGGTATACCGGAGAGATCGCCGAAGCCCGGGAGCTGGCAGAAAGATCTCTAAACCTGATCAGGGACCATTTTGGGGAAGAGCATCCGCGCACTGCTGCAGCAATCAGCATACTGGCCAACATCCATAGTGCAGAGGGTGACCACGAGGAGGCAGTAGCCTTGCACACAGAAGCTCTTGAGATGCGCAAATCGTTGTTGGGAGACAACCACCCGAGTACCGCGACCAGTTATCATTACGCCGCCCGTGAATACGCTGCACTCGGTGACTGCGCTGCAGCGATTCCGGCGTTCGAAGCTGCGCTTTCGATTCGAGGGGAGGCCTTTGGGGAAGAGGACACGCGGACCGCGCTTTCTCAACTGGGGCTCGGGGAGTGCCTTTTCGAGGAGCGTAATTACGAGGCTGCTGAACCCCTTCTCGCATCCGCGTACGAGGTATTCCGCAAATCAGAGGTCGATTTTGTGGCTGAAACTACCAGGGCAGCGTTAACACTCGCAGAAGTCTTTGAGCAGGTTGATCGACACGACGAGGCGTTACAGTATCGGGCTGCCGTTACGATGTAAGCGTAGATGCCCGAGCCCTCAGGATGCTCGCTCGAGATATGTAGCAACGCGGTATCTTGAGAAGCGCATCTACTCCTTTCACTGTTAGCTTGCTCTATGACGTTGCCATGCGTACATCCATAATCTGTATCGCGCTCGGGTTTCTGCTCGTGTCGGGATCGCCGGTTGCCGGTCAGGCATCCACCGATTCCCTTCAGGTTTTTGCTCAACGGTTTAGTGGACCACAACTGGAGCTGCACGCTGAACGTATTGATGGCGCAGTGCGCGAGCTTGAACGCCGGCACCTGGATGCGCGCGTGGCAGGACAGCTGCGGACCCTTGTTGGGGACACACTTGCGGCCGATATTCCGGACGCAGATTTGCTGCAGCGGCAGCAGCGGGTGGGTATGGCGGAGGCGGCAGAGCACCTCTCGGCTGCCCTGCGAGAAGTTGAGTTCGCCGTCCTTTTCGCGAGGGAAGCTGCGCGCACTACCCCGCCCCGCGCGCTTCAACCACTGTCTCCCGAATTGCTCGCCGACGATAACGGCCCAGGGCGGCTTCGGCAGGTGACGGACGTTGCCCAGCCATTTCTGATTGGTGCGGGTACGGTGATCCGTAGTGAGTCTACGACGCTTTCTACGCTACTTATCGCCGGTGGAGTCGCCACGGCGGTTATCGGGTTTCTGACGGCTCCAGAGGTGGAACAGACGCCGGCGGGGCTAGCCGGTCACCTGAGAGACGCAACGGCGCGCCCAGGGGCACAGGGGACGGCGCTCCGAGCGGAGTTGGAGGCGCATCGGCAGCTTATGCTGGCGTATGAGCGTCGTGCAGTCGATCTGGCGGGCGAAGTGACGCGGCTGCGTCGGGAGGCGGATCATGTGGGAGAGCGATGGGCTTCCGCACCCGCGAATACACGGGAGTTACAGCAGCAGACGCGGACACTCGCTCGGGAGGTGAGCCGTAGCTCCGAAGAACTGGAGCGCCTTACTACCGATCTCTTCCACGCAGCCCAGCGCATCAACTTCTCACTCGACTCCTACACACGAGGCGACCCGCGTGCACAGGCACACCACGCCTCGTTCCGCGAGCGGAATCAGGTTGTAATGCGGGCGTACAACGAACGCATTGGTCGGCCGCTGCAGTTAGCCGGACCCACCCTGCGCTCGGCGCTCGTGCGCTGGTCGGCCCTTCCTGATGTTGGGAGTCGACTGGGTTACTTCAGCCCTTCCAGTGTACCGAGGTTGATCTGGTCGACAGCAGACTTCACATCGTCCATCGACACGTTCCGCCCCTCGGCTTTCACTGCAAACCGATTGGCCACCAGCACCGTGATCTCGCCACGCTCACGCTGCCCGTCCCATTTCTCGTGCATGCGGTGACCGTTGTAATCGCCGGTACGCTCGAAACCATGCGTTGACTCACGGTCCACTTCAACCATCATCATGCCAAGTCCCAGAGCAGCGAGACCGCCAATGCCACCCATGTCGGTGATCTCTACGTTCAACCGCCCACGGTTTTCACCTCGGAAAGTGGCCTTCGCGTGTGCCACCGAGATGCCGCCCATCGTCTGCCGGGCACCCTCTACATCGTCAAGCTCCAGGTTTCCGACGCTCTGTGGAAGTAAATCTCGGAGCTCTCGAAAGTCGACAGGTTCGGCCATCTCACCGTTCTCCTCCATCTCTTCAATGGCACGCGTCATCTCCTGAAGGCCTTCGGAGATCTGTTCGCTACTCTGGATAGCTTCGGTTAGCTGATTGAACGCGGTGCGCGTCTCTTCATCACAGGCGGTGAGAAGGAGTAGGGCGCAAAGGACGAGCGGAAAAGCAGTTCGGGTAACTCGCATGGTACCGGAGGGCTACATTGAACGGGTAGGGGATCGGGACATCTCCCGGTTGTCTAACAATTAAGGCGTAGAATTGCTTCTCAGCCGGACACGCTTGGAAAACTCACGTCTACATCGCGTGTTGGCACGAGTCCACGTTCACGAGCGAGCACCCCGAATGTCAGATCTTTTCCAGGAAAACGCAGCCCGGTACAAAGCGGAAAACGCACCGCTGGCCGATCGCATGCGTCCCCGTACGCTTGAGGAATTTGTTGGGCAAGAGCACATTCTGGGCGAAGGAAAGCTCCTGCGCCGGGCGATCAAAGCCGACCGGGTCACCTCGGTCATCTTCTTCGGGCCCCCGGGAACGGGAAAGACTACCCTCGCGCGGATCATCGCAAATACGACGCAGGCGGAGTTTACGTCCATGAATGCGGTGCTATCCGGAGTGAAAGATATCCGGAAAGCAATCGCGGATGCAGAGCGCCGGCTTGCTCATCATCAACAGCGCACTATTCTTTTCGTGGATGAGGTGCACCGCTTCAACAAGGCGCAGCAAGACGCACTCCTTCCGCACGTGGAAAATGGAACGGTCGTCTTTATCGGAGCCACCACGGAGAATCCATACTTTGAGGTGAACAAGGCCCTGGTGAGCCGCAGCCGGATCTTTGAGCTCTACACATTAGAGCAGCGCCACCTGCACGAGATTGCCGAGCAAGCGCTTGCTGATCCGGAGAGAGGCTATGGGGATATCAACGTGCAAATTGAGGAGGATGCGCTTGAGCACCTCGTCTCCACCGCCAACGGTGATGCCCGCTCCGTGCTCAACGCTCTTGAGCTGGCGGTAGAAACAACGGAGGCCACACCCGATGGCACCATCTACATCTCTCTGGAGGTAGCAGAGGACTCAATCCAGAAGCGGGCTGTGCTTTACGATAAAGAAGGAGATGCCCACTTTGATACCATCAGCGCGTTCATCAAAAGCATGCGTGGCTCCGACCCGGATGCTGCGCTCTACTGGATGGCGCGCATGATATACGCCGGGGAGGACCCGCGCTTCATCATCCGCCGGATGCTCATCTTTGCAGCAGAGGATGTAGGCATGGCTGATCCGCGCGCGCTACAAATTGCTCAGGCTACAGCCGATGGGTTTGACTACATAGGGATGCCTGAGGGTCAGTTTTTGCTGGCAGAGTGCTGCCTCTATCTTGCTACAGCGCCGAAATCCAACAGCGCTTTTGCCTATTTCGATGCGCTGAAGCACGTGCGCGAGGAGCAGACAAAGGATATCCCGAACCACCTCAAAGATGCCAGTCGGGACAAAGACGGGTTGGGGCACGGAAAAGGGTACAAGTATCCCCACGCATACCGTGAAGGATACG
>SLED01000047.1 GCA_007124945.1 Salinibacteraceae bacterium
GAGACGCAGTTACTTTCAGTTACAGGTCGGAGTGTGCATGCCTGAAGAGGACTTTCACCTCTCCGAACAATCACGCTCACAGGCGCACTCATCCTCGACTTGATCGAGGATCCATACGGCGTTAACACAAGGCACATTTTGGGAATCACTGCACTGATCCCAATAGAAACATGTGCTTTGGGGCGGTCTCAACGGCGACGGGTTTTTATTGCCACCCGCGAGAGACGCACGGTACCTTCGGGATAAGATTGGACACGGCTGACCGCTCAATACCCGAAGCCTCAGTGCCATACGCGAGCGCCCGTAGCCAAGCGCCGCCCCTCTTGGATGGATTACTTCGTGAGTCGCACCCCAGGAGTACTTCCTCCCACCGGTCGGGGCGCTTCGCTCGTTTCTCGATCAAGTCGAGGATGACTTCGGGGGAAGAGCGGAGACAGCGCGCCGCGCCGTACTCTGCGCCTCCAGCCATGCGGCCAGGTCATCGACAGATACCTCTCCGGCAGCTACACCTTCGATCACGTGCACCGTCTCGGCCTCCGGAGGGTCCAGGCGGAATCCGTTCTGAAAAAGAAAGGCCCTTGCGGCCAGGAGGCCCGCGCGCTTGTTGCCATCGATAGAGGGATGATTCTTTATCAATCCCTGGGCGTACGCTGCTGCCAGGTCGAAAAGCGAAGGGTCGTCGCCGTAGCTCAGCAGGTTGCGCGGTCGATCGAGTGCGCTTTCGAGGAGCCCTTCATCCCGCACGCCGGGGGCGCCGCCAAACCGGGCAAGCGACTCGGCATGAAGCACCTGCACCAGCTTCTTTGAGAGCCATCGCGGATCAGCCATGTCTCATTCCGCCAGCTTTTTGAAGGCATTCCGGTGCGAATCCATGAACGCCCGGGCGTCCTCCACCGTCTCCGCAAACGCCGGATCGTAGGGCGTCAGGCGGATCCCATCGGGCATCTGGATGATGAACAGCTCATCGTCCTCGCCGACATTCAGGGCGTCAAGCGTCTGCTTTGGCAGAATGACACCAAGCGAATTTCCTATTTTTCTGACTTTCAGCGTCTCAGCCATAATACAAATCCCTCACATGTTCCGGTGTAACATGTGTTTTAACACCACCGTGGGTCCTTGGGGGTCCCGCGTACTGGTAGACAGCCAGAGGTGATTTGCAGTAAACGCCCGCTGGCACATGGGACCGGTTAATTTGACGTTGTTACCATGCATTACTCCCGTTTATTCTAATCCCCGCGTTTGGTATCTTCGCAACAGTAGCGGAGATGCGCAGCATCGCACGGAGCCGGCACGTTCACCCGTCGCGGGCGAACCAAAGCAAACCCTCAGCGAAAGCTCCCCCTTGGTAGCCCAATACTCCATGGACGCCTCGCATATTGACGCCGAAACTATTGAAGCCTTGGTAGGCCCGGCAGCGTTTCGCCGGGCGTCAGCCTACGTCTGCTCGCCGCAACTCGCAGATCGAACGCAGAAAGGAGACCTCCTCACAGCCGACGTTTACGGTACGCTGCCCGATCCGTATAAGACATCCGTCAGGCTCGGCGAGGATGGCCTCCTTGATTCCGCATGCACATGCCCCGTGGGGTACAACGGAGACTGCAAGCACGTGGCGGCTCTGGTGCTCACGTGGCTTCGGGAGCCGCAGAGTTTTTCCGAGACCCGGGCCGTTGAGGAAATGCTCAATGGGCTAAGCCGCAGAGAGTTAATCGCATTGGTTGAACAGCTAATCGACGCCGAACCCCAGTTAAAATCGATACTGAAACTCAACGCCCTCGCCCGGCAGGAAGCGTTCGATCCGGTGCAGTATCGTCGACAGATTACTTCTGTACTTGCGCGACTCGGGCCCCATCTGCAGCCGCGGGACGGCGGCCATGGCCTTCTCCGGCAACTTGATAACTATCTCCATGTGGCCGAAACGCAAGCGCGCACCGACCAGTGGCGGGACGCCGGTCAGATCGCCGCCCTTCTGGCGGAGGAAGTTTCCGTTCGGTACGACACCCTGTATGACCGAGAGGGCAACCTCATCTATTTCGTGGTGCAGGCCGTCCAGATCGTCGGTGAGGCACTCATGCATCTGCGCGATACGAACCTCCGCCTCCGGCTGCTGCGAAGCCTCTTCATCGTCTACCGGGAGGATGTACTGCTGGGAGGCTACGGCATGGGCGATAAAGCAAGGGGTATTCTTGTTGAGCAGACCTCCCCGGAAGAGCGTCAACGCGTTATCGAATGGGTCGAGGAAGCACTGTCGCAGGTAACATTCAGCGACGAACCAGGAAGCAATTACAAACGCCGAAGCTTCGGAGCGGTGATCCTTGACCTTACAGGCGACACGCTCGATGACGACGCTTTCGTGCAGCAATGCCTTGAGACTGATCGCAGAGAAGACGCGGTGGATCGGCTCCTTTCCGTGGGGCGCACCGATGAGGCGGTCGAGTTCTGCCGGGATATCACCGGATACTACCTTCTGAATCTGGCCCGCGTCTTCGAATCGCACGAGAGCGCCGATGCCATCCTGCCGCTTGTGCTGCATGCAGGGGAAGGGGCAACCGACGCGCGAATCCACGAGTGGATCGTGCATTACTACGAGAGCCGGGAAAACTACGGGGATGCCCTGCGCTGGCAACGTACGCTCTTTACTTCCAGGCCCTCAGCAGACCGGTACGCCCGCGCGCTACAACTCGCGTCCAACCTCGGAATGGAGGAAAACGTGCGGTCAGCACTTGTGGATGAGGTTGAGCAGAAGGATGACTTGCGAATCCTTACCCGTATGCACCTGCACGATGGACACGTGCAGACCGCTTTCGAGACGCTAAAAGGGCTGCTCAAAACACGGAGAGACACGTATCACGTCTCCCCGGAGCCCCTCATTGAAGACGTAGCCGAAGCTGCAGCGGAGACCCACCCGCACATATCGATAACGCTCAAAAAGAACATTATCGAGCGTGCTATTCGGCGTCGAGGACGCCCGAACTACAAATACGCCGCTCAAGAGCTCGTGCAACTCCGTGACTACCACCGAAAGAATGGCAAAAGCGACGACTGGGTGTCGTATATCTCCGAACTCCGTAAGCGGCACAACAATCTTCCGGCGCTGAAGGACGAAATGAAGAAGGCAGGAGTGTAGAGAACAGTCACTGCTTTTCAGGCGGTGAAATCCCTGAGCTCCATTAGATTTAATTTAGGAGGTACCTTTCCGGAGCAGCTAAGCCGATATTTATCTCCAACGCTGCCAAGCATCTCTCGGTGCTTCTGTAGCTTCCTCAGATCTCGCTTAAAGCCCCCTACTCCATTAACGCCTCCGCCGCAAACACCTGCCCGCGTTTCACAACGCGGTCGATCTCGTGCCAGTGGGCGACGTCAGCGCGGGGGTCAGCGTTGAGGATGACGAGATCAGCGAGCATGCCGGGCTCGATGGTGCCGCGGCGGTCAGCCTGACCCATGAGGCGGGCGCCTCCGACGGTGGCGGTCTCGAGTATCTGCAACGGCGAGAGCCCTGACTCCTTCATCAGCTCGACCTCCCGGAAGACCGATGGGCCGTGGAGCGTGCCGATGTTGCCGGCGTCCGTGCCCATGACGATGGCGGCTCCGGCCTCGTGAAGGCGGCGGAGATTATCCATCGCTGTGGAGTCGGAGGCGACGGGCTCCTCGCTGTCCATCCGCGCCCGGATAGACGAGGGCACGGCATCTCCCAGGTCCGGCAGCTCCGTCAGGGAAGCGACGACATCGGGCTGCGCCCATTCTTTCTCGGGCTCCAGAAGATCGAGCTGCTGCGCAAACACGCGCTGGTAGCGCTCTCCGACGATGAGTGTCGGTGTGTACAGCACGTCGTTGTCTACCACTTTCTGGATGAAGTCGTCATCGACACGCTGATCAGAGACGCTGTGCACGAGGATGTCGGCGCCGGCCTTCACCGCGGCGCGGGCGGTTTCCAGCTGCGTGGCGTGGACGGACACGCGAGTGTCCAGCGCATGCGCCTCGTCTATCGTGGCCTCCACCACCGGGCGGTAGTCGTCTGGCGTCTCACCCGGGCGCACAATGTACCAGATCTTGACCAAGTCGAACCCGGCCTCTACCTGCCGCCGAACCTCCGCACGTGCCTCCTCCGGCTCGTCGATGCGCAGGATCGGCGGGTCATCTGTAGTGAGCGCCTCGGGCTGCACGGGTGAGATCAGCGGCCCGGCAGTAACTACGGTGGGCGCACGGCCCATCGCTTGAGCACGTGCCCGAACCTCCAGATTCCACATCGGCCCGCCGACGTCCACCACCGACGTAATGCCGCTCCGCAGATACCGGGCGAAGGTATCTTCAAGCCGCTCCAGGATAAGCGCCAATTCTTCCTCGTACGGCCGCACCTCCCGCAGGTCGATCACATCCGGGCGCGTGTACAGCCCGCCACTCTGGAAGAAATGCACATGGCCATCCACCAGGCCCGGCATGATGAACTGCCCACTTGTGTCGATCACCTCTGCATCTTCCGGAATTTGCACGTACTCCTGCGTGCCCACCTCGGCGATAGTGTCTCCATCAATCAACACCACCGCATCTTCAATTGCCGGCGCCTCTCCCGGATTGACCACGGTACCCCCGACCAGCGCCGTCATCTGCGCACTAACAGAACCGATACTCAGGAAGATCAGCAGGGGGAGAAGAGCGAGTAGGCGGCGGGGCATGGCGGTATTGGGCTGTTGATGTAAGTAGTACTCGCTTATCAGAATCGGACTTCGGGAGGCTTCAATCAACACCTCGGAAAGTTGCAGGCATCACGAATTACCAGTCAAGAGGCACACCGATATAGCTATGCGAGATTTTTCCTTACACCAATATCAGGATCTATTTGACAGTTTTGGTAATGAATTATGCGTACGATGGGTGAAGTAGCCACAGCTTCTTCTGACTATACCCATGAAACGTGCGCTCAGCATCCTAAGTGGCGCAGCGGCTGCGACGAGTGTGGCGTACCTGGCGCACGCCGTGACGTCTTATTTTCGCTATGGCCGAACATCAGAAAGCAAGGAGGATCAGCGTCTGATCGACCACTTTCTTCCGGAGTACAAGATCTGCGAGCGCCATTCGGTTCGAGTAGACGCCCCGGCGGAGGTGACGCTCGCTGCTGCTCGGGCGATCTCGTTCTACGACTCAGCCATCATCCGGTCAATACTCGCGCTTCGGTCCATCCCCTCACGCCTGTCGGGCAACACCGTTGCGCCTTTGCAGAAACGCCCGATTATGGAGGAGGTGGTAGCACTCGGCTGGCGAAAACTCGCCGAGGATTCGGGCCGGCAGGTGGTCATGGGGGCTGTGACTCAGCCCTGGGAGAAAGAGGTTGTGTTTCACGGCCTCGCCCCGGAGGCATTCGTAGCTTTTCAGGAGCCCGGATACGCGAAAATATGCTGGACGCTGGAAGTGGAGCGGACCGGACCTTCATCCAGTGTCTTTAGCACGGAGACGCGCGTCCGCACAACGGATCCGGCAAGCCGCGAGAAATTCCGTTGCTACTGGTCGTTTCTTTCGCCCGGCATCATCATTATTCGTCGGGAAGCACTGCGTTTGATAAAGAAGGAAGCTGAGCGGAGGGTTCGTCTACGCTGATGGGTTGGCGTGTTCGTTCACGAGCCGTTAGGTTGCGTTGGTGGTTATGTGCACCCACACCATGCACCACAGTAAAGCCCTGCGATGAGCAATAATCCAGAGTCTTCGAGCCCACCAGCTAACCCCCGGCAGTGGTTGGAAAAGGCTGAAGGGGGTTTGGATGCCCTCTTTCAGCGCCTGATCTCGAAAACGCACATCAAGCACGCGGTAGTTGCCGTGGAGAGCGGGGACCGCGCGTTTCGGTGGATGCGGGCTGCTGGTGAGGCGTCTCCCGATGGCGCGCCCATGCAGACGGATACGCCGTTCTGGATTGCGAGCATAACCAAACTGTTCATCGCGGCTTCCATGCTGAAGCTCTACGAACGTGGCCACGTTGCGCTCGATGAACCCATCTCCACGTATCTGCCCGCTTCGCTAATTGATGGGATCCACCGCCTCGATGGCACGGACTACGCGCAGCAGATCACCGTCCGCCATCTGCTCGGGCATTCGTCGGGCCTGCCAGAATATCTCGAAGAGCGTCCGGATGGAGAGCCGAGTCTGTTCGAGCAAGTTATCGAGCAGGACAGGGCGTGGACCATCGACGACACGATGGCGCTCGTTCGGAGGCTCACGCCCTACTTCCCTCCGCAGCCCCTCACGGCAGATCGCCAGCGCATTCGCTACTCGGACACGAATTATCAGCTGCTCATCGCGATCATCGAAGCTGTGACCGGTACAGCGATCGACAAGGCCTTTGAGGACCTGCTGTACACGCCGCTCGGCCTGAAGAATACGTTTCACGCGGGCACGCCGCGCCAGCCTGCGTCCGGAGTCGCCACCATATGGGTTGAAGATCAGCCGCTGCACATTCCCCGGGCGATGCGCTCGTTCGGTGACCTCGGGAGCACGGCCGACGATCTGCTGCGGTTCATGCGTGGTCTCATCGGCGGCGAGGTCTTCGAGAATCCAGAAATCCTCGACCTGATGACCGAGCAGTGGAACCGGTTTGGCTTTTCGCTGAACCTGCGGCCGGTTTCGCCCAACTGGCCCATCGAGTACGGCCTCGCCATGATGCGCTTTCGCATTCCGCGAGCATTCGCGCCGTTGCGCCCCGTACCGGCTGTGATAGGCCACACCGGGGCCACCGGCTCCTGGCTTTTCTACTGTCCGGAGCTGGACGTTTATCTTACTGGCACGGTTGATCAGGTCACCGCCGCGGGCGTTCCGTTTCAGTTCATCCCGAAGCTGCTGCGCGTGCTCGAAAAGAGCGCGGAATGAGCACTCCAGATCATTCGCTCCGCCACCTGCTGCCCCCACAAACCAACGCCCTCTTCCATGCGAACAGCCGTTTTCAGCACCAAGCCCTACGACCGCCGCTTCCTTGCAGAGGCCAATGAGAACCAACACGAGATCACTTTTCTGGATGTCCGGCTAACACCCGAGACCGCTTCCATTGCGGCAGAATACCCGGCGGTCTGTGTGTTTGTGAATGATGTGGTCAACCGCGGCGTCATTGAGGAACTCGGGGAAGGTAACGTTGAGTTGATCGCGCTGCGGTCGGCCGGATTCAACAACGTCGATCTGGAAGCAGCCGAGGGGGAGGGCATCACGGTAGCGCGTGTGCCCGCCTACTCACCGCATGCCGTTGCCGAGCACGCCCTGGCGCTCATCCTCACGCTCAATCGCCGAACCAATCGGGCCTACAACCGCGTCCGCGAGGCCAACTTCTCCCTTGACGGACTGCTTGGCTTCGACCTCCACGGTAAGACGGTCGGCGTAATCGGCACCGGAAAGATCGGTATCGTCTTCGCCCGTATCATGGCGGGCATCGGGTGCAACGTACTGGCCTACGACCCCTACCCGAGCGATGAGGCCAAACAGACGGTTGAGTACACGTCGCTAAAGGAGCTTTTTCGAGCGTCAGATATCATTGCGCTCCACTGCCCTCTCACGCCCGAGACGCATCACCTGATTGATCGGGAGGCTTTGCAGCAGATGAAAGATGGCGTGATGCTCATCAACACGAGCCGCGGCGGGCTGATCGATACACAGGCCGTCATCGAAGGGTTGAAAAGCGAGAAAGTAGGCTTCCTTGGTTTGGACGTCTACGAAGAGGAAGAAGACCTATTCTTTCAGGATCTCTCAAACCGCGTCATTCAGGACGATGTGTTTATGCGCCTGCTGACGTTTCCCAACGTAGTAATCACCGGTCACCAGGGCTTCTTTACGAAAGAGGCGCTTGAGAACATTGCCGCCACGACCATCGGAAATCTCACCGCATTCGAGACGGGAGAGGGACCGCTTCACGAGGTCACGACTGAGCGGGTGGCGTAGGTCAAGGCCCGCGATTTACTGCGCCCATCAAACGCTTGACAATAGTTGACCGCTCTCCACGGTGATGATTCCCTTCCCATGAGGTCGATACGTGCATGACAGGCCGCGCTATCGACACCACGTACCCCCGAAGATAGGGGTAGGAAGGACCGATTTGGCTCGGTCCCCCCTCCCTCCGAACCGGACGTGCGAATCTCTCGCATCCGGCTCTCCAGTCGTCGGTTCTACCTCAAAGAGGACTGA